>DASYKM010000193.1:0-20778 GCA_035995425.1 Steroidobacteraceae bacterium | reverse complement strand
GTCCGCGCCATTGCCGCGGGTCGTTTCGCCGACCTTCACCGGATCGAGCGAGCTCGGTGCGCCGCGGAAAGCCGCCTGCATGGAATCCGAGAGCACACGGAATTTGCCTTCGTTCACCGAGGAGATGGCGTACATGACGACGAAGAAGGCCAGCAGGAGCGTGATGAGATCCCCATACGGGATCGCCCACGCCTCGTGGTTCTGGTGCTCTTCGTGTTTGCGCTTGCGGGCCATTTGGGGTCAGACCCCATTTCCAGGAAATGGGGTCTGACCCCATTTCTCAGTGCAGGTAGCCATGCAGCTTGGCCTCGATGGCGCGCGGATTCTCGCCCTGGGCGATCGAGATCATCCCTTCGATGATCATCTCGCGCACCTGGGTCTGCTCCGAGATGATGCCCTTGAGCTTGCCGGCGAACGGCAGAAAAAACAGGTTGGCGAGCCCGATGCCGTACACCGTCGCGGTGAACGCCGCGGCGATGCCGTGGCCGAGCTTCGAGGGATCGGCGAGGTTCTGCATGACGGCCATGAGACCGAGCACGGCGCCGATGATGCCGAGCGTCGGCGAATAGATGCCCATGCTCTCCCAGACCTTCGCGGCGCGATTGTCAGCGTGTTCGCGCACGCTCATTTCCACTTCCATGATGCTGCGAATCGCGTCCGGCTCCGAGCCGTCGACCACCAGCTGCAGACCCTTCTGCACGAAGGCATCGTCTTCCAGCTTGATCATGGGCTCGAGGCCTAACAATCCCTGCTTGCGCGCGATGTTGCTCCACTCGATTATTTTCTGGATGAGCGCTTCGGCCGCGATCTGCGGCGGCTTGAACACCCAGGCGAGGCGGGCCATGGCGAGCTTGAATACCGGCAGCGGTGTCTGGATGAAAGTCGAGGCGAAGGTTCCGACCACCACGATCATGAACGCGGCCGACGAGAGCAACGCGTGCAGGCCGGCGCCTTTGAGGATGGCCCCGATCATCACCGCGCACAGCGCGAGGATGATTCCTATGACCGACAGAATGTCCATGGTTCACGGCGCCGTCAGAGACGATCGCGCCACCCCGACAGGCGGGCCTGCAAACGCGTGAGCGCCTGGCCATGAATCTGGCAGATCCGCGACTCGCTCACTTTCAGCACCGCACCGATCTCCTTGAGGTTCAGCTCATCGTCGTAATACAGGGACATCACCGTGCGCTCGCGATCCGGCAGGTTCGCGATGGCATCCGTCAACGCCGCGCGAAATCTCTCGTCGATGACGTCGCGGAACGGGTCCGCGTCCGGATCGGTGGCATTGATCTCACCTTCTTCAGTGGTAAGGCTGGCAATCTGGCAACCCGCGGCGTCTTCGACGATGCGGTGATATTCATCCAGGCTCACGCCCATCTTCTTGGCGACGTCCGTGTCGCGCGCTTCGCGCCCGATCTCGCCTTCGAGCTCGCGGATCGCGTTCGCCACGGCGCGCGCCTTGCGATGCACCGAGCGCGGCGCCCAGTCGAGCTTGCGCAGGCCATCGAGCATCGCGCCGCGAATGCGGATGCCGGCGTAGGTTTCAAAACTTGCGCCACGTCCGGCCGAGTAGTTGGCGGCGGCCTCGAGCAGCCCGAGCATGCCGGCCTGGATCAGGTCGTCGACTTCCACGGACGCAGGCAAGCGCCCGGCGAGGTGATACGCGATGCGCTTCACCAGCTCGGCATGGCGCATCACCAGCGCTTCGGTTTCCCGTGCACTGGGGCGCTGGCTGTAAGCGCTCACTCCTGTCATCGAACCACCTCGAGGCGCACCGATGGACGTCGGATCAGGCGCTCGACGAAGAACTCCACGTTCCCCCTGGGACCTTCGGCTACTGGCCACATATCGGCCCGCAGCCCCAAGGTCTTGAGAGCGATGGAGGACGGCGATTGCGGATAGGCCTGCACAACGGGACGCTGTTCACGGATTGAGCGCCGCAGGAACGGGTCTTCGGGGATCTCGCCGGCGTAGTCGAGCTCCACGGTCAGGAAACGCGTGACCACTCGTTCGAAACGCTGGAACAGGCCCTGGCCCATTCCGCGGCCGCGCACCTGGTTGACCAGCACGCGGAATTTGTCCACCCCATGATCGCGGCTCAGGATCTTGATGAGCGCATAGGCGTCGGTGAGCGATGCCGGTTCGTCGCAGATGACCACCAGCACTTGCTGCGCGGCCTGCGAGAACTGCAGCACCGAGCCGGCGATGCCCGGTGCGGTGTCCACCACCATCACGTCGAGCTTGGCGGTCAGGTCGCCGAAAGCGCGCACCAGGCCCAGGTGCGTGAGCGTATCGAGCTCCGCCAGCTGCGCGATGCCGGAGGCGGCCGGCACGACTTTGAATCCCTGCGGCGCGTCGAGCACGATCTCCTCGAGCGAGCAGTTGCCGGCGAGCACATCGGCGAGCGTGAGTCGCGGCGTGAGGCCGAGGAATACGTCGACGTTGGCAAGTCCGAGGTCGCCATCGAGCAGCAGGACTTCCTTGCCGCGCGAGGCCAGTGTCGCGGCGAGATTCACCGCCACCGTCGTCTTGCCCACGCCGCCCTTGCCGCCGGTGACCGCGATCACCTGCACGGGCGTCGGGTTCATCGCGCGCGTGGTGCCATCCATGTTCGCCGCCGGACCCTTCTTCGCGGTGTCAGGCGCGGCCATTGTCTACTCCTGCAATCCTGCGCTGCATGGTTTCGTCGTCCGGTGTGGCGTTGTTGCGGTGGGCGATGTCGACCGCGCGCGCCACCAGGGCGTGCGCGCGTGCCGGTTCGAGATCTTCGGGCACGCGCTGGCCGTCGCTGACGTACGCCGCCGGTAGTTTGGTGCGCACCAGCGCCGAGAGAATTCCGCCGAGGCTCGCCGCCTCGTCGATCTTGGTGATGCAGACCGCGGTGGGCTGCGCCACCGCGAAGCGGCCCAGCACTTCGTCGATGGTGCCCGCCTGCATGCTGGCCGGCAGCACGATGGCACTTTCGAGTCTGGAGCCGGTATTGCCCTGCAGCTGGTGCAACAGGCGCAACCGGCGCGCGAGCTCCGGATCGCGCGGGCTCGCGCCCGCGGTGTCGATGAGGATCAGGCGTTGGCCGGCGAGACCGGCGAGCAGCTCGGGCAGCTCGGCGATGTCGTAGACCGTGTGCGCGGTGACGCCCAACAGGCGCCCCAGCATGTGCATCTGTTCGTGGGCGCCGATGCGCACCGCATCCGCGGATACGAGCGCGATGCGCCGCGGACCGTGGCGCAGCACCCAGCGTGCGGCGAGCTTGGCGATCAGCGTGGTCTTGCCCGCGCCCGCGGGTCCGGCGAAGGCGACGCGGCCGCCGTCTTCGAGCCAGCGGTCGCCGGTCACCTGCACGGTGCGTGCGATGGTCGCCAGTGCAAAGCGGCGTGCGGCGGTGAAGTTGAGGGTTTCGGGAATCTTGCGCGCCAGCGATTGCGACAGCTCGTTCGACAGCCCGAGGCGCGCCAGCTCCTTGAGCATCGCGGCCTGCAGCGGCGAGCGGCGCGACATGTCGTTCCAGGTGAGCGTGGCCAGCTGTGCTTCGAGCATGCGGCGCATGCCCTTCACTTCATCGGCCAGCGAAGTCTCGCCGGCGGCGGAGTGGCGCGCGAGCGGCGCGTCATCCTCGTGCGATCCGAATTGCGCCACTTCGGGCGAGAGCTGCGAAGAGGCGCGTTTGGCCTTGGTGAAGTCGACGGTACGCGGGCCACTGACGGCGCGGCTCGCGCTCGCGCTCGCGATGGGCGTGCGTTGTGCCGGCGTCGACTCGAGCGTTTCGCGCTGCGATTCGAAGTCGATGGCGGCCACCACTTCCACTTCATCGCCCACCCTGCCCGAGGAGAGAATGACGGCGTCGGGCCCGAGCGCCTCACGCACCTGGGTGAGCGCGCTGCGCATGTCCTTCGCCAGATATCTTTGAATTTTCATCGTCCTGTTCCGTCCGATTGGTCCTATCTACCGACCGCGGTCACCATGCGGACCTTGCGGTTGTCGGGCACTTCGTTCCACGCCAGCACGTGCAGGCCTGGAACACTGACTCGGAAAAACCTCGCGAGCGCTGCGCGCAAGGCGGGCGGCGTCAGCAACACCGCCGGCTCGCCGCCACGTTCTTGACGCTGCACGGCGTCTGTTAATCCTCGTTGCAAGCGCTCTGCCAGCCCCGGCTCCAAACCCGGGTTTGCACCGTTATTTACGAGCCCATTTGACAGAAGGCGTTCGAGTTCTGGCTCAAGTGTGATGACGGGCAACTCGTCGGCGAGTCCGACGATGTCCTGGACGATCTGGCGACCCAGGGCAACCCTGACCTGGCCGATGAGAATCTGCGGATCCGTCGACCGCGGACCGGCTTCCGCCAGAGCTTCGACGATGGCGCGGACATTGCGGATCGGCACGCGCTCTGCGAGCAACCCCTGCATCACGCGCACCACGACGGCGAGCGGCAGCACCTTGGGCACCAGCTCCTCGACCAGCTTGGGCGCGGTCTTGGCGAGAGTCTTGAGCAGCTGTTCGGCTTCTTCGTGGCCAAACAACTCATGCGCGTGCGTCTGGATGAGATGCGAGAGGTGCGTGGCAATGACCGTGGCCGCGTCGACCACCGTGTAGCCGAGCGACTGTGCGTGTTCGCGCATGGAAGGCTCGATCCAGGTCGCCTCCATGCCGAAGGCGGGATCCTTGGTCGCGAGTCCGTTCAGGGGTCCGAACACGCGCCCCGGATTGATGGCGAGCTCGCGGTCGGGATGCACCAGGCTCTCGCCGATGGCGACACCGGCGAGCCTGATTCGATATGCGTTGGGACCGAGCTCCAGGTTGTCGCGGATGTGCACGGCCTGCACCAGGAAGCCGAGCTCCTGCGTGAGCTTGCGGCGGATGCCGCGGATGCGCGCCAGCAAATCACCGCCCTTGGTGCGATCGACCAGCGGCACGAGGCGATAGCCAACCTCGAGACCGATGACGTCGACCGGCCGCACGTCATCCCAGGACAGCTCCTGCACTTCCGCCGGAGCCGGCGGGGGTTCGGGTGCGATCACGGGTGCCGCCGCGGCTTCCTCGCGCTTCTTCACCAGCCGCCACGCGCCATAGCCGCACAGCGCGGCGATGGACAGGAAAACCATGTTAGGCATGCCGGGAATCAATCCCATGATGCCGAGAATCGCGGCCGCGACGCCGAGCGCCTTGGGCTGGCCGAAGAGCTGCTTGTTCAACTCGCCGCCCATGTCCTGCTCGCGCGAGATGCGCGTGACGATGATGGCGACCGCGACCGACAGCATCAGTCCGGGAATCTGTGCCACCAGGCCGTCGCCGATGGTGAGCAACGTGTAGGTCTTCGTGGCCTCGCCCATCGGCAGGTCGTGCATCATCGTGCCGATCAGCAGGCCACCGACGATGTTGATGACGAGAATGAGGATGCCGGCGACCGCATCGCCGCGCACGAACTTGCTGGCACCATCCATGGAGCCGTAGAAATCCGATTCGGCGCGCACTTCGGCGCGGCGCGCCCGTGCTTCGTCCTGCGTGATGATGCCGGCGTTGAGGTCGGCGTCGATCGCCATCTGTTTGCCGGGCATGGCGTCCAACGCGAATCGCGCGGAAACTTCCGACACGCGGCCGGCGCCCTTGGTCACCACCACGAAGTTGATGATGGTGAGAACGATGAAAACCACGATGCCGACGGCGTAG
Source organism: Steroidobacteraceae bacterium (assembly GCA_035995425.1). Lineage (GTDB taxonomy): Bacteria > Pseudomonadota > Gammaproteobacteria > Steroidobacterales > Steroidobacteraceae > CADEED01. The sequence goes on along the minus strand of DASYKM010000193.1, from coordinate 15,114 downwards.
TTGCCGCCGATCACGAATTCGCCGAAGGCCGCGATCACCTTGCCCGCGGCATGCGAGCCTTCGTGACCGTGCAGCAGCACCACTCGCGTGGAGGCGACGTTGAGTGCCAGGCGCAGGATGGTGACGAGCAGCAAGACGGTCGGGAAGATCGCGAATTCCAGTGGTCGCTTGACCTGGAACACCGCCATGACGATGACCAGCGACAGCGCGATGTTGAAGGTGAACAGGATGTCGAGCACCACCGGCGGCAGCGGCAGGATCATCATCGCCAGGATGGCGATGAGCCCCACGGGGATGCCGATGCCGATGCGCAACAGTGGCGAGAGGCCGGTGTTATTGGTCGCTGCGTCTGCCATGACTTAGTTGATGACCGGTGGCGGAGGTGGCTGGACACCGCGCTCGATGGCGGCCTTGAGTTGATAGACGTAGGTGAGGACCTGCGCGACCGTGATGTACAGCGCCGCCGGGACTTCGCGGCCGAGGTCCACGGTGCGGAACAGCGCGCGCGCCAGCGGCGGGGCTTCGACCACGGGGACGCCGTGCTCGGCGGCAATTTCGCGGATGCGCGCGGCGGTCAGATCCGTACCCTTCGCCACCACGATGGGCGCGCGCATTTTCTGGTCGTCGTAGCGCAGCGCCACGGCGAAGTGCGTCGGGTTGGTGACCACCACGTCCGCTTTCGGAACCTCGTGCAGCATGCGGCCGCGTGCCAGCGCGCGCTGCGCTTCACGGATGCGGCCACGGGTTTCCGGCGAGCCTTCGCTCTCCTTGTATTCCTCGCGCACTTCCTCGCGCGTCATCTTGAGATCGCGGCCGTGCTGCCAGAGCTGGAACGGTACGTCGAAAGCGGCGATGGCGACGAGGCCAAAACACAGCACCAACAACGAGTACCCGGCGAGCTGCGCCGAGTGACCGATGGCGCCGTTGAGCGGCTCGGCGGACAGACCCATCATCTGCGGCGTCATGCCCTTCAGCAGCGTCCAGGCGATCAGCGCCACGACGAATACCTTGGCGAGACCCTTGCCGAGCTCCACGCCGCCGCGCGCCGAAAACATGCGGCCGAGGCCACTGGCGGGATTCAACTTGCTGAACTGCGGCACGAGCGCCTCGCCCGAGAAGTTCCACCCGCCGATGGCGAGCGGTGCGGCGAGCGCCGCCACGAACGTGGCACCGAGGATCGGCAGGATATAGACGAGCGCCTGCGTTCCGGTGTTCACCAGCGCCGGCCAGATGACATTCTCGCCCACGGCCTGTTCGGGGCTCAGGCTCAAACTACCGCGCATGAGATCGGCGAATTTGCCGGCCGCGCCGCGGCCGAGCGTGTAGATAGCCGTGGCGGCCGCGATGCACACCGCCGCCATCGACAGCTCCGCCGAGCGCGGGACCTGGCCTTTCTTGCGCGCCTCCTCGAGGCGCTTGGGAGTTGCCCGCTCGGTCTTCTCTGAGCCGCCCTCCGCCATGGTCAGGTGCCTCCCAGAGCGCGCAGGAACTCGAGGCCTTTGCCGAGCAGTTCGATGAAGCCGGCTTGCAGCGGCGCGATGCCAGCGAGCACCACCAGCAGGCCGATGACCAGCGACACCGGGAAGCCGACCGCGAAAAGATTGAGCGCCGGTGCGGCTCGGCTCACCACGCCGAAGGCGAGATTGACGATGAGCAGCGCGGTGACGCCCGGCAGGGCGATGGCGATGGCACCCGAAAACAGGGTGCCGCCCCAGAGAACGAGCGCCCAGACGCCTTCCTGTCCGAGTCCCGTCACACCCACCGGCATGGTGTACAGGCCGGCCACCAGCATCTCGATGAGCGCGATGTGCCCGCCGAGAGCGAGGAACGTGAGCGTGGCGAGAATGACGTAGAGCTGCCCCAGCGCCGGCGTGCTGCTGCCGCGCAACGGGTCGACGTTGAATGCGAATGAGAGGCCCATGCTGTTGGCTAACAACTGTCCGGCGAGCGCGAGCGCGTCGAACACCACCTGCAGGGCGAAACCGAAGGCGACGCCGATCAACAGCTGCTGGAACACCGCGACGAACCCCTGCCCCGAAAACGGCGCGATGTCGGGTGCGGGAATCAACGGCACCACCAGCGCGGTGATGGCGACCGCCAGGATGATGCGCGTGCGCGCCGGCACGAAGCGCGCGCCGAATACCGGCGCCACCATCAGGCAGGCGCCGATGCGCGCGAAGGGGAAGAACCCCTGCGCTACCCACGCTTCGAGCTGGCCGGTGGTGAGGGCGATGGCCGACATCACCCGACCATGCCCGGAATGCTTTCGATGAGGCCGCGCGTGTATTCCACCAGGCTGCGGATCATCCACGGACCGGTGAGTGCCAGCACCGCGGCCATGGCCAGCAGTTTCGGGATGAACGACAGCGTCATCTCGTTGATCGAGGTCGCGGCCTGGAAGATGCCGACGATGAGGCCGACGGCGAGCGCGGTGAGCAGCAGCGGTGCCGCCAGCATCAACGTCATTTCCAGCGCCTGCCGGCCGATGGTGACCACCATTTCGGGACTCATTTGAATTCCTACCTGAAAAAACTTTGGGCGAGCGTGCCCATGACCAGTGCCCAGCCGTCGATGAGCACGAACAACATGATCTTGAAGGGCAGCGAGATGAGCACCGGCGAGAGCATCATCATGCCCATCGACATCAGCACGCTCGCCACCACGAGGTCGATGATCACGAACGGAATGAACAGCAAGAATCCGATCTGGAAAGCGGTCTTGAGCTCGCTGGTGACGAAGGCCGGCACCAGGATGCCGAGCGGCACGTCGGCGGGTTTGGCGAATCCCTTGCCGCCGGAGATGCGGACGAACGTCGCGATGTCCGACTCGCGCGTCTGTTCGAGCATGAAACCCTTGATGGGACCGATGGCGCGCTCCAGTGCCACGGTGGTTTCGATGGTGCCGGCGAGATACGGCTGCGCCGCCTCGGTGTTCACCTTGTCGATCACCGGCGCCATGACGAACAGCGTGAGAAAAAGTGCGAGGCCCACGAGCACCTGGTTAGGCGGCGTCTGGCCGGCGCCGATTGCCTGGCGAAGGATTGCGAGCACGATCACGATGCGCGTGAACGCGGTCATCATGAGCAGGATGGCCGGCAGCAACGACAGCACCGTCATCAGGATCAGCACTTGCAGGGTCAGCGAGTACGTCTGTCCACCACCGGGAGCGGTGGTCACGGTGACCGCGGGCAGGCCACCCGCGCCAGTCGCCGCCGCGGAGGCCGCGAGCGGCAGCAGCAGCAACGCCAGCACGCCGAGGACGCGGCCCCAGTTCTTTCGACCGATCATTTGCCGAGGCTCCGCATCAGCAGGTCTCTGAAATTGGGGCTCTTGATTGCGGAGGACGCAGGAGCGGGCGGCGCTTCCGTATTCGCACCGGCCGGGAACACGTGCAAGGTGCGCACCGAACCTTGGGCGACGCCGACCAGGATGTCGGTCTCGCCGACGCGCACGAGCACGCAGCGCTCTTTCTGGCCGACGGACCGGTCACCGAGAATCTGGATTCGATCGCGGACTCCGGCGCCGCCGCCAAAACCGCGCGTGCGCTTCATGATCCAGGCGAGCCCGGCAATCAGCGCGACGATGACGATGAGTGCCAGCGTGACTTCGAGGAGTCCACCGCCAGTCGAATGCGCGGTGCTCGCGGCCGGCGCGGCGAATAGCGGAGCGTCCATCGAGCGGCCTATTTCAGTTTCTTGATGCGTTCGGCGGCGCTGACCACATCCGTGATGCGAATGCCGAACTTCTCGTTCACCACCACCACTTCGCCGTGCGCCACCAGCGTGCCGTTGACGAACACGTCGAAGGGTTCGCCGGCGGCGCGATCCAGCTCGACGACGCTGCCCTGGTTGAGCTGCAACAGATTGCGGATGGGGATGCGCGTGCGGCCCACTTCCATGGAGAGCGTGACGGAAACATCGAGGATCGCCTCGAGGTTCACGTCGGCGGCGGCGCTGTCTATTTCTTCCGCTTGCGCGGCTACGGTCTTTGCATTCATTCCATCACCTATTAGGTAGTCTTGCGGAGCAACATCGCGTCGACCGCGTTGGTTCGCGGCCGGCGTACCCGCTGCTCGAATCTCACCGACTGGTGGCCGCGCGAGACGCCGTAGCTGCCGCGGAACAGCGGCACGCCCTCGGCGAGCACGGTGGCCTTGCCGGAGAAGTCACAGGGAATCACGTCGCCAGGTTTGAGATTGACGAGCTGGTTCAGCGTCACGCTTGCGTGCCCCAGCATGGTGGACAGCTCGATCTCGGCGTCCTGGATGTCTTCCTTGAGCGAGGCCAGCCAGCGGTCGTCCTGCACGGCGCTCGCGCCGGAGGCTCCCGCCTCGAGGACTTCCTTCAGTGGCTCGAGCATCGACAGCGGCAGCACCACTTGCATGTCGCCACCACCGCCCTCGAGTGCCAGCTGAAAACCGCAGATCACCACCGGCTCGGCCGGCGCGGCGATTTGCGCGAAGCTCGGGTTGACCTCGGCTTTAACGAATTCGACGTCGATGGCGGCGATCGGCGCCCAGGCTTCGCGCATGTCGTTGAACGCCGCGCGCAGCAGCATCTGGATCACGCGCATTTCCGTGGGCGCGAATTCGCGGCCTTCGGTCTTCTGCTGGCGGCCGTTGCCGCCGAAGAAATTGTCGACCACCGCGAAGACCAGCGCCGGGTCGAGCGCGAACAACGCGCTGCCACGCAGCGGATTGATGCGCACCAGGTTGAGGTTGCTCGGCAGCGCCAGCGACTGCGCGTAGTCGGAGAACTTGCGTACCTGCATGGGCATCACCGCGATCTCGAGCGGCCGGCGCAGCAGGTTGTAGGTGCTGACGCGCAAGGATCTCGCCATGCGCTCGTTGATCAGGTCGAACGCCGGCATGCGAATGCGCGTCGCGACCTGGTCGCTCAGAAAATCGTAGGGACGGACCTCGTCGGGATTGACGGGCGCATCGGTGTTGACGTCGCCGGAATCCACCGCGTTCAGCAACGCGTTGACTTCGTCCTGGTTGAGCACTTCCTGGGCGGCCATGGCTACTGCATCACGAAGGCGGTGAAGTACAGGGCTTCGACTTTCTCGGGCTCGCCGCCGGCGCTCTTGACGACGGCACGCACCGAGTCGAGCGACTGCGCCCGCAAGCTCTCCTTGCCCTCGCGCGTGGAAATCGCGTCGTACTTCTGGTTGCCGAGCAGCATCAGCAGGTCGTTGCGGATGCGCGGATCGTTCTTCTTGAGCTCTTCTTCGACGTGCGGGTCGCGCGTCATGACGCTGACGGTGACCTGCAGGAAGCGCACCATCGACTCCGCTTCGAAATTCACCACGAAGGGCGGGTCGAGATTCACGTAGATAGGCGGCAACACCGGCGCCGCGGCTTTCGTCTCGGCCTTGTGATCGCCCTTGAGGAGGAAGAATGCGCCGCCGCCGCCGACTAGCAGCACGGCCGCGATGATGATGAAGAGCAGCTTCCTGCTCTTCGGAGCGCCCTCTTCGCCCTCGACTTCACCTTCTTCGCCTTCGACGAATTCTTCGTCGAGGACTTCAGTATCTTCATCAGCCATGGCACAACCTCAAGACACGCCGGACGCGTGCGACTGACTTCGGATGTGCAACGGGCATGCCACGGAAAACCTGTGACGTGCTTCACGAAAGTGCGGAGGGTGCGACGGAAAACCGACGCTTGGAAAGGATGGCGGGCCCGCAGCCCCGAAAAAGGGGACATTCCTATTTTTCGCGGCGAAAAATAGGAATGTCCCCTTTTTCTCAGGCGTAGATGTCGAGCAGCGAGGTTGAGATGACCTTGGCCGACGTGACTTCGGTCTCATCACCCACGGCGCCCACCGCGCCAGGCGCGCTCGAGCGCTCCGGCCGGCCGTGGCCAGCCGACTGGTGCGAGACGCTCGAGTTGGAGAGTTGCAGACCCTGGGCCGACAGCAGCTCACGAAGACGCGGCATCGATGCTTCGAGCACCGCGCGGGTTTCCTGGTGCGCGGCGGCGAAATGCACGCTGGCTTCACCGTCGCGCACGGTGATCTGGATGTCGAGCGGCCCCAGATCGACCGGCACGAGTTTAAGCGAGGCCACCGACTCGCCATCGCGCGCCATCAACACGAGCCGGTGCGCGAGCGCATCGGCCCAACGTGTGTCGTGCACGGGTGTGGACAGGCGCGCTTCCGTCACCGGAACCATGTCAGGACCGCGTTTGCCGGTGACATCGCTCATGGCGCTCATCCAGCCATCGTTGGTCGGTTTGTCGCGTTCGGTGCTTTCATTGTCAGTGATGGCGGCGGCGAACACCGCCGCGGTATTTTGCGCGGCGGCCGTGGCCGCATCGCGATTGCTGGCGGGATTCGTCGCCGGCAGTCCCTGGGCGCCCGCGTCGGCGGCTTCCTTGCGCTCCGGCAACCCCGCCTGCAACACCAGCGAGGTTGGAATGACACTGGCCGCGGCGGCCTTCAGCGCGGCTTCGTCGCCGCCCTGCCCCGAGGTCTGTGCGCCGGCATCGTTGGTCGCGCCTGCCTGCGGCGCGAACACGCTGGCCGGCAGCATCATGTCGAGCCAGCCCGAGAGGATGTCGTCATCGCTCGTCGCGGGCTCGTCGGTTTCCTGCGATTCCGCGGATACCTCCGCCCCGGCATCGCCCGTCGCGGGCAGCAACGTGGCGGTGTCGTTGAGAATCTTGAGCAGATCGGCTGCTGCGCCGTCGCCCGTGTCGAGCGCCGGTTCGCCCGGCTTGACGGCAGGAGCACCCGGCCGGGCCGCTGCATTGCCCGAAGCGGCGCCGGGTAGTTTGGCGGCGGCCTGCATGTTCTTGAGCGTCAACAGCTGCACCAGCGGCTGCGTCGTCCCGGGTGTGGGCATCGCCACCGGCGGCACAGCCCCCGCGAGCAGGTTCTGAAAATCCGACGGTGCGTCGCCGGGCGTCGTCACGCTGGCGGCGTTGTTAGGCGCGGCCGGTGCCGGGCATGCCGGAGCTTCGGTCAATACAGTCTTGGCGCTCATCATGGTCTACCTCTCGTTTTTGGAGCCGCGCTGCGCCAACTCGTCACTTTCGCGTTGGTCGCGCCGGTCTTCATCGCGGCGGGCCTCGCTATGCCAGCGGTCCGCAAGCGTCTGCACGACCTGCGCGCGTTGCGCAGCCTCGCGCCAGGAATTGAGCAGCTGATCGCGCGTCGCGCGCGCCGCGCCGAGCACCTGGCGCTGCGCCACCAGCGCCTCGCCGAGCCGCGCAAGGAAAGCCTGGAACTCGCGCACGCCGGACACTTCGACACCGGCCGCGCCGCGCGTCGCGAGCTGCTCTTCGTATTCGTTGCGATAGCGCTCGAGCGCCACCAGCTTCTGTTCGGCTTCGATGGCATTGCGCTCGGCTTCGGCCAGGCGTTCCGCGCGCTCGCGTTCGGCGCGATCGGCCACCTGTTGCACGACGTCGAGACGGTCGACGCGCGTCATGCGGCACCGACCAGGCCGGCGGCATCAGCCTCGGCAAACAGCTGGGTCAGCGCACGCATGCTCTCCGCATGGCCGACGCGATCCTTGATGCCCTGCTGCAGGAACTTCTGCATCTTCGGCCACATGGCGATGGCCGCATCGACGCGCGGATCGCTGCCACGTTGATAGGCGCCAATGTTGATGAGATCGCGATGCTGCTGATAGGTCGCCAGCATGTGCCGGAAGCGACGGGCGAGCTCCAGGTGTTCCGGCGGCGTGATGTCCTGCATCACGCGGCTCACCGAGGCTTCGACGTCGATGGCCGGATACTGGCCGGCCTCGGCGATGCGCCGCGACAGCACGATGTGTCCGTCGAGAATGGCGCGCGCCGCGTCGGCGATCGGATCCTGCGGATCGTCACCTTCGGTGAGCACGGTATAGAAAGCGGTGATCGAGCCCCGATCGGTGGCGCCGTTGCCGGCGCGTTCGACGAGCGCCGGCATGCGCGCGAACACCGACGGCGGATAACCTTTGGTGGCCGGCGCTTCGCCGATCGCGAGGCCAATTTCGCGCTGCGCCTGGGCGAAGCGCGTCAATGAATCCATGATGAGCAATACATTGTGGCCGCGGTCGCGGAAGTATTCGGCCACGGCGGTCGCCAGCCACGCGCCGTGCAGGCGCAGGAGCGGCGGATTGTCGGCCGGCGACGCGACCACGACGGCGCGGCGGCGCCCTTCCGGGCCGAGAATGCGCTCGACGAATTCCTTGACCTCGCGGCCGCGTTCGCCGATGAGGCCCACGACAATGATGTCGGCGGAGGTGTAACGCGCCATCATGCCTAACAACACGCTCTTGCCGACGCCGGAGCCGGCGAAGAGACCGATGCGTTGCCCGCGACCGACGGTCAGCAGGGCATTGATGGAGCGCACACCGACGTCCAGGGGGTGTTCGATGGGTTTGCGCGACAGGGGATTGATGGTCTGGCCGAGCAGCTTCACACGATCGTCGCCGACCAAAGGGCCGAGGCCATCGAGCGGCGCGCCCGTGCCATCGACGATGCGTCCGAGCATCGCCGGCCCCACTTTGACCGAGCCCGCACGCTGACGCGGGATCACGCGAGCGCTCGGTGCGAGGCCCTGCATGTCGCTGGTGGGCATCAACAACAGCCGTTCGCCGGTGAACCCCACCACTTCCGCTTCCACGCGCTTGCCGTCGACCGCGATCAGATCGCAGATGTCGCCGACCGCGGCCTGACAACCGGTGGCTTCGAGCGCCAGTCCCACCATGCGCGTGAGCGTGCCCTCGACCGCCGGCGGCAGCAGCGTGCCGGCGCGCTTGCTCTGCAACGCCATGCGCTCGCGCCACAGTCCGGCGCGCTGTGCCTGGGGCTGGCCACTCGGAATCATGCGCCCGACCCCGTGTCCACGGTGCCTTCGGCGTCGTCGGCGTCATCGGATTTCGGGTCGCGCTGGCGGATGCCGGTGTCGTCGGACAGCAAACTACTGACTGCTTCGGCGACCCGCGATTCGAGCCGCGCATCGATGCTGGAGGTGGCCGTGGTCAGGCGACAGCCGCCACGTGCCATGAGCGGATCTTCCTTGAGAACCCATTCCGGCTCGCCGCTTGGCTGCGCGAGTTTCTCGCGCACGATCGCCGCATCTTCGGGATGCAGGTGAACCTTGAGATCGCGAGTGGCCACCGGGAGCAATCCGACCGTGTGGCGGATGATGCCGATGACCTGCGTCGGATCGAGCCGCAATTCACGCCGCACCAGGTGTTTGGCGATGATGAGGGCGAGCTTCGTGAGCTCCTGCTCGATGGCCGTGTCGAGCTGCTCGAGCGGCTTGGCGAGCGTTCCGATGATCGCCTCGAGCGCGGCGACCTTCACGTTCATTTCATTGACGCGCACGGCAAGCTCGGCTTCGCCACGACGCACGCCCTCGGCGTGACCCGCGGCCAGTCCCTGCTCCCAGGCGTCGCGTTCCACCGCCTCGAGGTGCATGACATTGACGCCGGCGCCGCGACGCTGCACCAGTGGTCCTTCGACCGCCGGCAGGTCCCAGCGCGCGACGGCCTCGTCAGCCTTGTTAGACATACTGTTCGCCGCCGGCACTGCCCAGCGAGATCGTGCCGGCGTCGGCCAGCTTGCGCGCCGCGATCAGGATTTCCTTCTGCGCGGATTCCACTTCGGAAAGCTTGACCGGCCCCTTGGCCTCGAGATCGTCTTTCATCATCTCGGCCGCGCGCTGCGACATGTTCTTGAAGATCTTGGCCTTGAGCGTGTCGTCGGCGCCCTTGAGCGCGATCAGCAGCTTGTCGGCCGGCACCTGGCGCAGCAGTTCCTGCATGCCGCGATCGTCGACCTTCTGCAGGTCGTCGAAGATGAACATGAGATCCTGGATCTTCTGCGAGAGCTGCTCGTCGACCTTGGCGAGGTCGGTCATGATCAGATTGCTGGCCTCGCCCTTGACGAGGTTCATGATCGCCGCGGCAACCTTGGGGCCGCCCATCGTCGAGGTCTTGGTGGAGCTCGCTCCGGCGAAACTCTTCTCGATCATCTCGTCGAGCTCGGTGAGCGCCGTCGGGCGCACGCCATCCATCATGGCGACACGGATCATCAGATCCGAGCGCAACTCCTCGGGCATGTAATTGAGTACTTCGGCGGCCTGCTCGGCCTCGAGATACGACAGCACGATGGAGATGATCTGCGGATGTTCGTTGCGCATGATCTCGGCCACCGACTTCGGGTCCATCCACTTGAGCGCTTCGAGGCCCTTGTGGCGGCTGGTGATCGGGATGCGGTCCATGAGCGTCGCGGCCTTGTCTTCGCCGAGCGCGTTGATCAGCACCTTGCGCACGAAGTCTTCGCCACCCACGCCGACCGAAGTCTGCTTCTCGACGCTCGAGCTGAAATCGCCGAGCACCGCGGAAACCTCCTCGCGCGAGACATTGGCGAGATCGGTCATCGCCTTGCCCAACTGCTGCACTTCCTTGGCACCCATGTGGCGCAGGATTTCGGCGGCTTCGGTTTCGCCCAGCGTCAGCAGCAGAATGGCGGCGCGCTCGACGCCCGAACGCTTCGGAACGGGAGGCGCGGCCGGTGCCTTGGGCGCGGCCGGCTTGACCGCGGCGCCTTTTGCGCCGCCCTTGGCCGCTCCCGCCTTCGGTGCCGCGCCCTTCTTGGGGGCGGCTTCAGCCATCGGTCGACACCCAGGTCTTCACGACCTGCGCGACGCGCTTGGGATCCTGCGAGACCAGGCCGCGCGCCTGCGCAACCTGCTGTTCATAGGCGAGGCTCTGGCTTTCGCCGCCCCCGCCGCCACCGGCGATCAGGTTGCCGCCACCGACACTGACCAGCTGCGGCTGCTGGCGCGCCTGCGAGAGCAGGCCCTTGGTGAGCGGCTTGAGCACGCTGAAGACGATGACGAACAGGACGATCACGCCGCCTAACAACTTGGCGAGGTCCTGCACCCAGGCCTTCTCCCAGAAGGGCTGGGTCTCGAGCTCGCCTTCGGGTATGGCGGCTACGCCGGCGAAAGAAGAATTGACGATGTTCACGGTGTCGCCGCGCGTGGCGTCGAACCCGACGGCGTCCTTGACGAGCGCCGTGAGGCGTTCGATCTGTTCCGGCGGCAGCGGCGACTCGGTGACCTTGCCATCGGCCGCGGTCGTGCGCAGATTGTCGACCAGCACGGCGACTGACAGGCGCGTCACGCGGCCGGCGGGAGTACGCGTGTACGCCATGGTACGGTCGATCTCGTAATTGCGGGTCGACTGCCGGGACTTGGAATCGGGGCCGGTCACTTCCGTGCCGCCAGCATTGTTAGGCGTGGCGCCCGCGGCGGCCGCGGGATTCGCCGCACCTTGGGCGACCGTCGGCTGCACGCCGGGCGGCAGCGCGACACCGGGCTGCGGCGGTTGATTGGTGAGCGCGCCAGGTACGCCACCGGCCGCGGCGGCGCCATTCTTGGCGGCCTCCTCGGAGGTGGACTCGCTGCGAACGACCTGGCTCTGCGGATTGAATTGCTCGCGCGTGGACTCGGTGGTGGCCATGTCCACCTGGGCGACCACCTGGGCGCGCACGCGTCCGATGCCGACGAGCGGCGTGAGCAGCTCCTGGATGCGGTTCGCGTAGGACTCCTCGAGGCGATGCGCGACCTCGAACATGCGGTCGCGCCGTCCCTCTTCGCTCGCGTTGTCAGGCGACGACAGCAGGCGACCGGCCTGGTCGACGACCGTGACTTGCGCGGCCGAGAGCTCGGGAATGCTCGAGGCCACCAGGTTGGCGATGGCCTGCACTTGTTCTTCGTCGAGTCGGCGGCCGGCCTTGAGCTGAAGGAATACGGAGGCCGAGCCCGGCCGGCGATCGCTGACGAACGCCGACTGCCGCGCCATGGCGAGATGCACGCGCGCGCCCTGGACGTTTTGCACCGAGGCGATGGTGCGCGCCAATTCCGTTTCGAGCGCGTGCTGATAGCGCGCGTTTTCCATGAACTGGCTGACGCCGAAACCGGGATCCTTGGTCATGGCGTTCACGCCGCCACCGCTCTCGGGCAGGCCCTGCGCCGCGAGCTTGAGCCGTGCGGACGCGAGCTGCTCGGCCGGCACGCTCAGCGAGTTGCCCGAAGCATCGAGCTTGTAGGGAATGCGCGCCGCGTCGAGCGCCTGGGCGATCTGCCCGGTCTCCTCGGCACCCAGGTTGGAGTACAGCAGGCTGTAGGTGGGACCGATGGCCCACAACATGACGCCCACACCCACCGCGATCGCGGCGGCCACGCCGACCAGCAACATGAGCGGCTTCAGGCCGCTGATGAGACGCGGGCCCGCGGGGTTGATCAGTTCACCAGCCATTTAAACCTCGAATTTGTCACAGCGGCATGTTCATGATTTCGCGGTACGCATCGACGAACTTGTTGCGTACCTCGGTCAACGCGCGAAACGAAATATTGGCCTTCTGCATTTCCAGCATCACCTGCGGCAACTCCACGCCGGGCACGCCCTTTTCGAACTGCGTGGCGAGTGTGTTGGCCTTGGTCTGCGTTTCGTTGACCTTCTCCAGGCCCTGCTTGAGGATGTTCGCGAAGCCGTTGTTGACGCCGTTCGGCGCCGTCGGCGCGGCACCGCCGATGCCGCCGGCGCGCGTGGCGGCGCCGATGCTGCGGATCTGCGCGAGAACGCGATCGATTTCCATCTGGCTCATGCGAAACCCCTCAATGTTTCAGTCTTTACGCCGCGGGGACTTCGATACCGGAGCTGCGGATGCGCGCCAGCTTGTAACGCAGCGTGCGCGGGCTGATGCCTAACTTCTCCGCCACCTCGCGGCGGCTGCCGTGCGCGACGCGCAGGGCCTCGAGGATCACCTCGCGTTCGGCGCGCTCGCGCGTCTGTTGCAGCATGGGCGAGACGTTGGACGCGCCGATGTCGACGTGCGACGGCTGCTTCTCGAACAGGATGTGCTCGGCTTCGATGATCGAGCCTTCGACCAGCACCAGCGCGCGCTGCAGCAGGTTGTCGAGCTCGCGCACGTTGCCGGGCCATGGATAGCCGAGCAGCAGGTGCGCCACGTCGGCGGAAATCGCCGGGATGCGCAGTCCCGCGCGCGCGCGCTGCGCCAGCAGGTGCGTGGCGAGCGGCAGGATGTCGTCACGGCGATCGCGCAAGGGCGCGAGCGCCAGCGGAAATACGTTCAGGCGGTAGTAGAGATCCTCGCGGAAGCGGCCCGCCGCCACTTCGCCGCGAAGGTTGCGGTTGGTCGTGGCCAACACGCGAACATCGAGCGCCAGCGGCGCGCTGCCGCCGATGCGTTCGACTTCCTTCTCCTGCAGCACGCGCAAGAGCTTCGCCTGCAGGGAGAGCGGCATCTCGGTGATTTCGTCGAGCAGCAGCGTTCCGCCCTGCGCCTGTTCGAACTTGCCGGCATGCGAGGCGTGCGCGCCGGTGAACGAGCCGCGCTCGTAGCCGAACAGCATCGCTTCGAGCATGTTCTCGGGAATGGCGGCGCAATTGACCGCGATGAAATTGTTCTTGGCGCGGGGACTCGCGCGATGGATGAGTCGTGCCAGCACCTCCTTGCCGGTGCCGGATTCGCCGACGATCAGCACGGTGCAATCGGTGGCGGCTACGCGGCGTGCGAGATCCAGGATCAGTCGCGACGACGAGTCGACCGCCACTGGTTCAAGGGAATCACTGAAGCTCGTATCGGTGCTCATCTGAAACCTCAACTCAATCGGCCGAAGGCGGCCAACGATTGCAGCTGCAAGAGCCGTGCCCGACCGATCGCGTGACGGGCTTCACATGGGTGACGGAGGTTTGACGGATGGTGCCGGCGGCTGGAGTGGTACCGGGTTGGGATTCTCGTAGTTGAGCGACCGTCCGCGCATGCGCGAACAACTGCTCAACTACGAGAATCCCAACCCGGTACCACCCGTCTACGCGGGTTCGTGTTCCTGCACGCCGGCCATGCCGAGCTTGCGCAGCTTCTCGACCAAGGTCGTACGCCGCAGCGACAGCAGTCGCGCGGCATGCGCCACCGTTCCGCCGGAACGTTGCAGCGCCTGGCTGATCAGGGAGCGCTCGATCACCATGAGGTGCGCGCGCAAGTCCACGCCCTGCTCCGGCAGTCGCGTGATTGCATCCGCCTCGCCGGCCCACACCGACGCGGGCAGCACGCTTTCGTCTTCGGCCGGGTCGCTGCCGGCCATGGCGGCAATCAGCTGCGGAATCTCCGCGGTCAGCGCGTCCTGGATGTTGGGCGCGGTCCAGTCGGTCGGCCGGTAACGCGCCGGCAGGTCGCCGATGCCCACCGGACGGTCAGGACAGAGAATCGTGAGGCGCTCGATGAGGTTCGACAGCTCGCGGATGTTGCCGGGCCAGGCATAGCCGCACAGCGCGTCCTCGGTCTCGGGCAGCAGACGCAGCTTCGGACGTCCGCGGCTCGCCGCCATCCGCACGAAATCGGTGATCAGCTCCGGCAGATCGACGATGCGGTCGCAGAGCGTCGGCATCTCGATGGGAAACACGTTGAGGCGATAGAACAGGTCGCCGCGGAAGCTGCCGCGCACGATGGATTCTTCGAGATTGCGGTGCGTGGCGGCGATGATGCGCACGTCGCACTCGCTGGAGACATTGCTGCCGACGCGCTCGTAGATGCGTTCCTGGAGGATGCGCAGCAGCTTCACCTGCATCGGCAGGCTCATGTCGCCGATCTCATCGAGGAACAGCGTGCCACCCTCGGCGATTTCGAAACGGCCCTTGCGCGTGGTGATCGCGCCGGTGAACGAGCCCTTCTCGTGACCGAACAATTCGGATTCGAGGAGCTCGGCGGGGATCGCGCCGCAGTTCACCGCGACGAACGGTCGCTGGCGACGCGGGCTCAGCGCGTGGATGGCGCGAGCACAGATCTCCTTTCCCGTACCGGATTCCCCTAGGATGAGGACCGTCGAATCGTATGGGGCCACCTGCTGGATGAGCCGGTTCACGGCTGCGATCGCAGGCGAAGCTCCCGTGGGCATCTGCACGCCGTCACTGGCGATGGTGCCCTGATTGATTGCACGGCGGGCGCTTCCCTCGCTCGCACTGATGCATTCGACTGTCTGCACGATGACTCCTCTCTCGCGAGCATCTTCGCGCCTTCGCGCGCGAAGAAAGCGTGATGCGCCGTGCATCTTCGCAGGATTAAGAGTTATCCCCTAACAACTTTTGT
>DASYKM010000192.1:0-28111 GCA_035995425.1 Steroidobacteraceae bacterium | reverse complement strand
CTCGTTGAAGGCGCGCGCGGCGACCCGAATGACGGCATCCCGCTTCACGGAGTGATCCCGCAGGCGCTTGCGGCCGGCACGCCAGGCGGAAGCGGAGTCCGCGCCATTCGTGGCGGCGGGGGAGGGGGCGGTACGTCGGGTCATGCGCCCAGGGGCCTTCGGGAGTCGACGGGGGCTGCAATCGTAGCGTAATATCCTACCCGCCGGTAGGTTTATTTCGTCTCCAGGCCCATTCAACAGGGGCCTATTCACGAGGGCTGCATCATGATCCGCAGATCCGCAGGCTCGGCCGTGCTTCACGAGCCGCCGACCGACAGCCATGCCTCGCCGGCCGTCACCCCGTTGCGCTTCGTCTCCGCCGCGTCGCTGTTCGACGGGCACGATGCCGCCATCAACATGATCCGCCGCCTGCTGCAGTCGGGCGGCGCCGAGGTCGTGCACCTCGGCCACAACCGCAGCGTCGCCGACATCGTGCGCGCGGCGATCGCCGAGGACGCCGACGCCATCGCCGTCAGCAGCTACCAGGGCGGGCACAACGAATATTTTCGCTACATGATCGACATGCTGCGCGAGCTCGGCGCCGCGCACATTCGCGTGGTGGTGGGCGGCGGCGGCACGATTTCACCGGCGGAAATAGTCGAGCTCGAGGCCTACGGGGTGGCGAAGATCTACACGCCCGAAGACGGACGCCGCCTCGGGCTCACCGGAATGATCGACGACGTGTTCGCGCGCGTCGGGCGCCGTTCGCAGGTCAATGCGAATCCGGGCGTGCCGCCGGTGGACGATCACGGCGCGATCGCGCACGCGATCACGCTGCTCGAAGGCGGCGGCGCGGACGATGGCTCCGGAGCCGACGACCTGCGGCGCAGCCTGAGCGCCTTCGTCAGTCCGCAGCGTGCGCCGGTGATCGGCCTCACCGGCACCGGTGGTGCCGGCAAGAGCTCGCTCACCGACGAATTGCTGCAGAGGTTCCTGCGCCAGTTTCCCGAGCGCCACGTGGCGGTGGTGGCCATCGATCCCACGCGGCGCCGCTCGGGCGGCGCTTTGTTAGGCGATCGCATCCGCATGAATTCGCTGAGCGCGCCCAACGTGTTCATGCGCTCGCTGGCCACCCGCCGCCAGCACCTGGCGACCAGCGCCGTGTTGTCCGACGTGATCGCGTTGTATCGCGCCGCCGGCTTCGACCTGGTCGTGGTGGAAACCGCCGGCATTGGCCAGAGCGACACCGAGATCGTGGACCTGGCCGACCTGTCGCTGTACGTCATGACCGCCGAATACGGCGCGGCCAGCCAGCTCGAGAAGATCGACATGCTCGACTTCGCCGACATGATCGTGTTGAACAAGTTCGAAAAGCGCGGCGCCGAAGATGCGCTGCGCGACGTGCGCAAGCAGTGGCGCAGGAATCATCCCGATCGCATGAAACTGCCGGATGCGGAGCTGCCGGTCTTCCCGACCATCGCCAGCCGTTTCAACGATCCGGGAGTGAACAAACTGTTCCTCGCGCTGTGCGGCGCGCTCGATGAGGAATGTGGCGAGGCCGGCCGCTGGACGCAACGCGCCGACGTGGCGCTCATGGGCGCCCCGACCGAATTCCTGACGCGCGATCCGTTGGTGCCCGCCGCCCGCGCGCGCTACCTGGCGGAAATCGCTTCTGCCGGACGCGAGACGCGCAGGCTGGCCGAAACCCGCGCGGATGCGGCGCGGCGCGCCCATGGGCTCTATCTATCGCTGCAGGCCCTGTCGAACGGGACCGGCGACGCGTCGCTGCCGCCGCCGCTCACGGCGATGGAGCGCGCCGGCGCCGACCCGGCGGTCGATGCCCTGCGAGTTGCCTACAATCGCGCGTTGACGGAGCTCGGCCCGGAGGCGCTCGCCGCGCTCAAGGACTGGCCGGCGCGTGAACGCGGTGTCACCGATGCCGAATACTCGTACACGGTCCGCGGCCGCGAGGTTCGCGGCGCCAACTATTCCGAGTCGCTGAGTCACAGCCCGATCCCCAAGCTCGCGGCGCCGCGGCTCCAGGGCTGGGGCGAAATCTTCGAGTTCCTGCAAAACGAAAATCTGCCGGGCAGCTATCCCTACACCGGCGGCGTATATCCGTATCGGCGCGAGGAGGAAGATCCGACCCGCATGTTCGCGGGTGAAGGCGCTCCGGAGCGCACCAACCGCCGGTTTCACTATCTGGCCGCCGGCCACGAGGCCACGCGCCTTTCCACGGCGTTCGATTCGACCACGCTTTACGGTGAGGACCCCGACACGCGGCCCGACATCTTCGGCCGCACCGGCAATTCCGGCGTATCGATCGCCACGCTCGATGACATGAAGAAGCTCTACTCGGGCTTCGATCTCAGCGCGCCATCGACCTCGGTTTCCATGACCATCAACGGGCCGGCGCCGATGATCCTCGCCATGTACATGAACACCGCGGTCGATCAGCGCGTCGAAAGGTTCCTTCGCGATGAGGGCCGCTGGCACGCGGTCGAGGCGGCGCTGAAGCGCGCCGGCGCCGGCACTTCCAACTGGCCGGGATATGACGGCGAGCTGCCGGCCGGCCACGACGGCGCCGGCCTGGGATTGTTAGGCATGAGCGGTCGCGAGCTGGTGGAGGACGGCGTCCTGACGACCGTGGAATACGCGCGCCTGCGCGCCGAAGCGCTCACGCGCGTGCGCGGCACCGTGCAGGCCGACATCCTCAAGGAGGACCAGGCGCAGAACACCTGCATTTTCTCCACCGAGTTCGCGCTGCGCATGATGGGCGACGTGCAGCAGTTCTTCAGCGACAACGAGGTGCGCAACTTCTACTCGGTGTCCATCTCCGGCTATCACATCGCCGAAGCCGGGGCGAACCCGGTCACGCAGCTCGCATTCACGCTCGCCAATGGCTTCACCATCGTCGAGTACTACCTGGCGCGCGGCATGAAGATCGACGATTTCGCGCCGAACCTGTCGTTCTTCTTCTCGAACGGCATGGACGCCGAATACGCGGTCATCGGCCGCGTGGCGCGGCGCATCTGGGCGCGCGCCATGCGCGATGTCTACCTGGCCGGGCCGCGCAGCCAGATGCTGAAATATCACATCCAGACTTCGGGTCGCAGCCTGCACGCGCGCGAGATCCAGTTCAACGACATCCGCACCACGCTGCAGGCCATGTACGCGTTGTTCGACAACTGCAACTCGCTGCACACCAACGCCTACGACGAGGCGCTAACTACCCCGACGGAGGAGAGCGTGCGCCGCGCCGTGGCCATCCAGCTCATCATCAACCGCGAGCTGGGGCTCAACAGGATCCAGAACCCCTGGCAGGGCTCATACGCCATCGCCGAGCTCACCGACCTCGTCGAAGAGGCCGTGTACCGCGAGTTCGAATCGCTGGCCGAGCGCGGCGGCGTCCTCGGCGCCATGGAGACGATGTACCAGCGCGGCAAGATCCAGGAAGAGAGCATGTTGTACGAGACGCGCAAGCATGACGGAACCCTGCCCATCGTCGGCGTGAACACATTTCTCAACGCGAACGAAACCGAGCAGGTGGTCGCGCCGCTGTTCCGCGCCAGCGATGAGGAGCAGCGCTCGCAGGTCGATGCGGTGCGCGCCTTCCAGGCGCGTCATGCGGAAAGGGCGCCCGAAGCGCTGCGGCGCCTGCAGGCCGTGGCCGCCAGTGGCGGCAACGTCTTCGCGGAGCTGCTCGAGACCGTGCAGCTGTGCTCGCTGGGTCAGATCACGCGTGCGCTGTACGAAGTCGGCGGACAGTACAGAAGACACATGTAGCTAGCCGTCGGTGCCGGTCTTCTTCTCGCAAAGGTCCGGTTCGTCCAGCTGTTCGAGGATTGCCGCGCGCGACTTGTCGCGCAGCGCCAGCACCGGATCCTCGCCGGCCAACACAGTCAAGGCGATGAGCGGCGCGCCGTAGCGCACTTCCAGCGGGCCTGGCCGCGGAAACGTGCGGGTCGCCGGCATGTTGCGGCGGGTGCCGAGGATGACGGCGGGCACCACGGGGCAGGCGGCGCGCGCCGCGATGGCGAAGGCGCCGGTGTGAAATTTGCCGAGGCCCACTTCGGGGGTGAACGTGCCCTCCGGAAAGAACACCAGCGAGTGCCCGCCCGTCGCGGTGCGCAGGACGCGCCGCGCGTCGGCGCCGCCCTTGTGGCGATTGTGGCGATCGACGAATTGCGAGCCGATGCGCCGCAGCAGCAGGCCGGCAACGGGCACGTCATTCATCTCGCGCTTGATCACGAAACTGAACCGCGGCGGCAACGCCGCCGCCATGACCACGCCGTCGAGATAACTGGCGTGGTTGGCGACCACCACGCATTGGCCAGAGGGCAGGTTTTCGAGGCCGCGCAGCCGCAAAGGCATGCCCGCGAGCAGGAAAAAACCCCGTGCTGCGATGCGGGCGGTTCCGCGCCGTAGCCCTAACGAAGGCATCAGCAGGACGGCCAGCAGGGCCGTGAGCGCCACGACGAGGAACAACAGTGCGGCGTAAATGCCATACAGAAAGCGCAGGGGTACGGAGACGAAAGCCGGCCAGGGAGCGCGAACTGGGGTCGAAGGAGAGGTCATGCGCTCGTTTTTGCGCCGGACTGGTTGCGTTTCATGTGAACTGGTTCTCTTTATGTTAACGGTTTCGCTGAGCTGTGAAGGTCATCACGCCTAAGCCCCAGCCCCCATCCCCATACTGCCGCGAAGCGTTAATCCGCATACGTATTAAGGCAATCACGTCTTGGTCAATCAAGCTAAAGCGCAGAACGAAGCGCATGCCACCGACACCGCCGACACTACCGTTTCGAAGTTTCTCGACGCGGTGTGGATGGAACGCGGTCTATCGGCCAATACGCTCGCCGCCTATCGCGCCGACCTGACGGCGCTCGCGCGCTGGCTGGCCGAACGTGGCACGCCCATCATCAAGACAACCCGCGCGGACCTGCTCGGGTTCATCGCATTCCGCGTCGAAGCGGGCGCGCGACCACGGTCCACCGCGCGACAGCTTTCGTCGTTCCGCCGTTTCTTCCGCTACTTCGTCCGCGAAGGAGTCATCAAGGATGATCCGACTGCTCAGATTGCGATGCCGAAGATCGGCCGCTCGCTGCCCAAGTCGCTCACCGAAGAGGAAGTCGAGTCGCTGCTGAACGCGCCGGCCATTGCCGACCCGCTCGGCCATCGCGACCGAACCATGCTCGAAGTGCTGTATGCCACCGGCCTGCGCGTTTCGGAGCTCGTCAATCTCAAATACAACCAGATCAACACCAACCAGGGTGTCATCCGCATCATGGGCAAGGGCAATCGCGAGCGGTTGATTCCGCTTGGCGAGGAAGCCGTGCGTTGGCTGACGGACTTCGTGCGCGCGCCGCGCAGCGAAATCCTGCTCGACCGCACCACCGACTATCTGTTCCCCACGCGTCGCGGCGATCGCATGACGCGCCAGGCCTTCTGGCACATCATCAAACGCTACGCGCGCAAAGCGGTCATCGACAAAGAGCTCTCGCCGCATACGCTGCGTCACGCCTTTGCAACGCACCTGCTCAATCATGGCGCCGACCTGCGCGTGGTGCAGATGCTGCTGGGTCATTCGGACCTCTCGACCACGCAGATCTACACTCATGTGGCCCGCGAGCGCATGAAAGAGATGCACGGCACGCACCACCCGCGCGGGTGAGCTCAAAAGGGCGCTTTCCAGGCGCCGCCTGACCCCCTTTGCTAATATGGCGCGCCTCGACCATGGCGCGAACTTCATTGCTTGGGCATGGTCGAATTCGCTGTACTTCCGCAAAGGCCGCCCCATGAAACTCCATGCTTCCCGCCTGCTCGCGACCCTGCTGGCCTCAGGCCTGTGCAGCGGCGCCGCCATCGCGCAAATCGGAGTTCCGGCGGCTGCTCCCGACAGCAAGGCGGTCGCCGTTCCCGCCGCAAATCTCGCCGCCGGCAAGGCCGATCCGCGCGCCGCCATCGTGAAGAAGATCGATGGCGTCAAGCTCGAGGACGTGCGCATTTCGCCGGTCACCGGCGTGTACGAAGTTTCGCGTGGCTCGGAGATCAGCTATCTATCCGCTGACGGCCGGTACGCCATTCTCGGCGACATGATCGACCTCGAATCCGACGCCAACATTTCCGAGACCCGCCGTCGCGGCATTCGCGCCCGCATGATCGAAACGGTGCCCGAGTCGGAGATGCTGGTGTTCTCGCCGAAGGATCCGAAGTACACGATCACGGTGTTCACCGACATCGACTGCGGCTACTGCCGTCGCCTGCACTCGCAGATCGCCGAGTACAACCGGCTGGGCATCCGCGTGCGCTATCTCTTCTTCCCGCGCACCGGCCCCGACACCGATTCGTGGCACAAGGCCGAAGCCGTGTGGTGCTCTTCGAACCGCAACGACGCGCTCACGCGCGCCAAGAACGGCGAGGAGATCAAGTCACCGAATTGCGCCGCCGACAACATCATCAAGCGCGACTACGAGCTTGGCCACAAGCTCGCCGTCGAAGGCACGCCGGCCATCTTCCTGGCGAACGGCGAGATGCTGCCTGGCTACGCTCCGCCGGGGCAGCTGGCGAAGTACCTGAAGACCGGAAAAATGTAGGAGCGAGCGCGGACGCGCTCAGGTCTCCAACAGATTCTTCTTTTCCGCGACGCCTTCCCATTGTTTGGCATCGGCAGGGGCGGGTTTCTTCTCGGCGATCACCGGCCATTTCTTCGCTAGCTCGGCGTTCAATTTCTTGAACTCTTCCTGTCCGGCGGGCACTTCATCTTCGGAGAAGATCGCCTCGACCGGACACTCCGGCTCGCACAGCGTGCAGTCGATGCATTCCTCGGGATCGATGACCAGGAAGTTAGGACCTTCGTGGAAACAGTCGACCGGGCACACCTCCACGCAGTCGGTGTACTTGCACTTGATGCACGATTCCGTAACCACGAACGCCATCGATCAAATCCTTTGTCCAGCCGGTTTTTTGCGGGGCGCCATTCTGCACTAGAAAGGCTGCCCTAGAAACGGCGCTGCATCTCGGCCACGTGGTGCCGCTCGACGCCCGCGGCGCGATCTTCGACGAAGCGCCGCAGCGCGTATTCGGTGCTCGGAAACGCCAGGTCGGCCCACGGAATGTCGCTTTCGTCGATCAGCGCCACTTCGAGACTCTCATGGGTGACGCCGTAGTCCGGCGTGCGCATCCGCGAGCGAAAAAATACGTGCACCTGGCGGGCATGAGTGACGTTGGCGACCAGCAGGAGGCTGCCGATCTCGACGTCTATCAGCGCTTCTTCGCGCGCCTCGCGCGCCGCGCCTGCTTCGAGAGTCTCGTCGTTCTCCATGAACCCCGCGGGTATCGTCCAGAACCCCAGGCGTGGCTCGATGCCGCGTTTGCAGATCAGGATGCGTCCCTGGTACTCCGGAACGCTGCCGACGACGAGCTTCGGGTTCTGGTAGTGGATGGTCCCGCAGTTCTCGCAGACGAAACGCGGCAGGAGGTCGCCCTCCGGAACTTTGAGGACGACACGGGTGCCACAGTTGCTGCAGAAGTTCATCGATCGATTTGATGGTGCCGGGAGAGGGAATCGAACCCACACGCCTTATAAGGGCAACGGATTTTGAGTCCGCCGCGTCTACCAGTTCCGCCATCCCGGCGCGGGGCGGGAAGTATAGACAAAGGCGTCCAGCCTGTTGCGACCTTTCTCCGCCGACCGGCATCTAAGCCATAACCAATGCAACGACTCGCGGAAATCCAGGTCCCGGCTGACGAGCTCAGCGCCGCCCGCGCCGGCGACGCGGCGGCCCGCAGCGCGCTGTTCGAACGCGTGGCGCCGGGCACCCTCGGAATCATCCGTCGGCTGGTGGCGCAGCGCGCGCTCGCCGAAGACTTGCTCCAGGACACGCTGATCGCGATGTTCGAGCACCTCGACGATTACCGCGGCGAGGCGCCCTTCGGCGTCTGGGTGCGCAGTATCGCGGTCAGCCGCTGCCTCATGGCTTTTCGTTCGCCCTGGCATCGCGCGCGCGTGGCACTCGAGTCCTGGACCGAGGAAAGCTGGACGGGTCCGGCCGAATCGGAGGCCCGAACTTCGGATCTCATCGATCTGGATCGCGCACTGGCGCGGCTCTCGCCCATGACCCGCGCGGTGGTCTGGCTCTATGACGTCGAAGGCTGGACCCACGAAGAGATCGCCAAGGCGTTCGACCGCACCTTGAGTTTTTCCAAGTCGCAGCTGGCACGTGGGCACGCCCGCCTGCGCGACGCTCTGTTGCCGCCGGCGCAGTCCGGCCTTGGCATCCGGCTGAGGAGTGAGTTCGATGGACACTGACGTTGCAAATGGCGAGCTGACCGCGCGCCTCAAGCGTCTCGACGCGAGCGCGGCGGCGACGCATCCCGGATTCGATTACGAGGGTTTGATCGGCCGGCATGCCGCGAGCCAGGCCCGCGCGCGACGCAGGCTCGCCTATGCACGCGGCACGGCGAGTGCGCTGGTGATTGCCCTGGTGGGTGCCGGCATCTGGCGGTTCGACCAGCCGCCCGTTCCACAGCGGGCCGCGAACGTGGCGACGCCGGTGGTCAATGAACAGTTGTCGCAACCGCGCATCGTGCGCGCCGATACCTATCTCGCGGTCGCCGCGCTCGAAGATCACATCGCCAGCCTCGACGACGCGCTCAACGTCGCGCGCCAGATCGCGCCGCGCGGCGCCGAAGTGGCGCGCCTCGAACGCACGCGCGCGGAGCTGGTCGATTCGTACACCCAGGTGCGCTACGCCGAACTGGTGAGCGCCAATTTCTGATGAATCCCGGAGACCTTCCATGAGACAGCTGATGCTTGTTTGTTTGTTGGCCGCGAGCGCGGCGGCCGTCGCGCAGACGTCGGCGCCGGCCGAAACCACGAAACGCGGCGGCAAGAGCTCCGAGGTCGCGGACGTCGAGCTCAGTCGCGCCGACGCGGCGAAGCTCGAGGAGGAAGAGACCAGGACGCGCGCCAGGCTCGACGAAGCGCGCGCGCGTCTCGACAAGGCCGCGCGTGAAGTCGCGGAGCTGTCGACGCAGCTTGGCCGCAATTCGCGGCGCGACGTGGTGTTCATCAACCCCGGCGATCGGCGCGGGGTGCTCGGCGTGCAGGTCGACAATGACAGTGATCACAAGGGTGCGCGCGTGCTGCACGTGAGTCCTGGTGGCCCGGCCGAGGAAGCGGGCCTGCGCGATGGCGATGTCATCATCTCGCTCGACGGCAAACCCATCGTCGGCGATCAGCCCAGCCGTGTTCTGGTCGACCAGATGCGCCAGGTGAAGCCGGAACAGAAACTCAAGGTGCGCGTGGTGCGCGCCGGCAAGAACAAGGACTTCGTCGTCGTCGCGCGCCCGATGGTGTTCGAGAGCCGCATGTTCAACGTGCAGATGCCCGACATGGTCGGGCCGATGGGCGCCGTCGGCGGCAGCTTCGGCACCATGCCGATGATCCAGCAGTTCCGCGGATTCTTCGCCGGCGAATTCGGCGGCATGGAGCTGGCGAGCCTCACGCCGAAACTCGGAGCGTACTTCGGTGCCAACGATGGCGTGCTGGTGGTCAAGGCGCCGGAAAACGAAGCATTCAAGCTCGAAGACGGCGACATCATCCAGTCGATCGATGGGCGCAAGCCTGATGACGGCGCGCACGCGATGCGCATTCTGCGTTCGTACGGCTCGGGTGAAAAACTGAACCTCAATGTGCTGCGCCAGCGCAAGACAGTGACGCTCGCCATCACCATGCCGGAGCGCCCCGAGTTTGGGGAATCGATGTCGCTGCCGCCAATGCCCGCGGTGCCACCGCGGCCGGGTGTGCCGGGTGCGCCGGGCGCGCCGGGCGTTCCGGGCGGAGCGGGCACTCTCGACTGAGCTCTCTTCGAATCAATAGGGCAGCCATGACGGTAAACTCGCCTTCGTGCGCCGCTCCGACTTCACCTACGAACTTCCCGAAGAACTCATAGCCCAGCAACCGCTCGCCGAGCGATCGGCGAGCCGTCTGCTCAAACTCGACGGCGCCAGCGGCGCGCTCGCCGACCGGCACATGCGCGAATTGCCCGAGCTCACGATGCCGGGCGATCTGCTGGTGTTCAACGACACGCGCGTGATTCCCGCGCGACTGTTCGCGCTCAAGGAGTCCGGCGGCAAAGTCGAGCTGCTGCTCGAGCGGCCGCTGGATGCTCACAATGCGCTGGTGCACGCGCGCGCCAGCAAGCCGCTGCGGCCGGCGATGTCCTTGCAAAGCCGCGGCGGAATCATCCGGACGGTCGACAAGCGCGGCGACCTGTGGGTGGTCGAACTACCCGAGCCCGCCTTGGATTTCTTCGAGCGTTTCGGCCAGATGCCGTTGCCGCCGTACATCCGGCGCGAGCCCGAAGCCAACGACAGCACGCGCTACCAGAGCGTGTTCGCGCGCAAACACGGTGCCGTGGCCGCGCCCACGGCCAGCCTGCATTTCGACACGGCGCTGCTCGCCGAGCTCGACCGGCGTGGCGTGCAGCGCGCTTTCATCACGCTGCACGTGGGTGCGGGCACGTTCCAGCCGGTGCGCACCGAGGCCGTGGGCGCGCATGTCATGCACGCCGAGTTCGTCGAAGTGAGCGTCGAGGTCTGCGCGGCCATCGCCGCGACCCGCGCGCGTGGCGGGCGTGTCATCGCTGTTGGAACCACCGTGGTGCGCGCGCTCGAAAGCGCCGCCGGCCGCGGCACGCTCGAGCCCTACCTGGGCGATTCGTCGCTGTTCATCGTGCCGGGATTCCGCTTCCGCATCGTCGATGCGATGGTGACCAACTTCCATCTACCCGAGTCCACGCTGCTCATGCTGGTGAGCGCATTTGCCGGGCGCGAGGCGGTGCTCGCCGCGTACCGGCACGCGGTGGCCGGGCGGTATCGCTTTTTCAGTTATGGTGACGCCATGTTCATAACCCCCGCGCCAGGTGCGCACGCATGACTGCGAGTTTCGAGTTGTTAGCCACCGCGGGCTCCGCACGGCGCGGGCGGCTCACGCTCGCGCACGGCACGGTCGAGACGCCGGCATTTATGCCCGTGGGCACCTACGGCACCGTCAAGGCGATGACTCCCGAAGAGCTCGCCGGTCTCGGCGCCGATATCGTGTTAGGCAACACCTTCCACCTGATGCTGCGCCCGGGCAACGAGGTCCTGCGCGCGCACGGCGGATTGCACGGCTTCATGAGCTGGCGCCGGCCAATCCTCACCGACTCCGGCGGTTTCCAGGTGTTCAGCCTCGAGAGCCTGCGCAAGATCACCGAGGAGGGCGTGCAGTTCCGCTCTCCCATCGACGGCAGCGCGGTGCGGCTCACACCCGAAGACTCCATGGATACGCAGCTCGCGCTCGGCTCCGACATCGCCATGGCGCTCGACGACTGCACGCCCTATCCAGCCACCGAGCAACAGGCGCGTGATTCGATGGAACGCTCCATGCGCTGGGCAGCGAGGAGTCATTCTCACTACTACGCAAATGATCCCACCGGCGAGTTGTTTGCCATCGTCCAGGGTGGGATGCATTTGCCGCTGCGCCTGGCCTCGCTCGAGACCTTGCAAAAACTGCCCTGGAAAGGCTTCGCGGTAGGTGGACTCGCGGTCGGCGAGCCCGAAGACGACCGTTTGCGGGTGTTAGAGGGGCTGGTGCCGCACCTGCCCGCCGACCGGCCGCGTTATCTGATGGGCGTCGGCCGCCCGCAGGACATCATCGCCGCCGTGGCGCGTGGCATCGACATGTTCGATTGCGTGATGCCGACCCGGCACGCGCGCAACGGCCATCTGTTCACCTCGCAGGGCGTGCTCAACATCCGCAACTCGGTCCACCAGGCCGATACCGGCCCGCTCGATCCGGCCTGCGCCTGTTACACCTGCCGCAATTTCTCTCGTTCGTACCTGCGCCACCTCGACCGTTGCAATGAGATTCTCGGCGCGAGGCTCAACACCATCCACAACCTGCACTACTACCTCGAGCTCATGCGCCGGCTGCGCGCCGGCATCGAGGCGGGGTCGCTGGATGCGGTAATTCGCGAGTACGCCAGCGTCGCCGCGGAGCCCTCGCAAGTCTCTGTGGCATAAATTCCGGTTTAGGCCAAAATACGCGCCCGCCACGGATAGCCGTGGCGCCGTTTTCCTGTCACGTGTGAGTTAACACCATGAATTCATTGATTCCCGACGCCATGGCGCAAGCCGCCCCTGGCGCGTCCGCCGGCGGCGGCGCGACTCCCCTGATCATGATGGCGGTATTCGTCGTCATCTTTTATTTCCTGTTGATCCGTCCTCAGCAGAAGAAGCAGAAAGAGCACCAGGCGATGCTCGGCAAGATTGCCGCCGGCGACGAAGTGGTCACGGCCGGTGGAATTCTCGGCCGCGTCATTGAAGTGGGCGACAACTTCCTCACGATCGAAATCGCCGATAACGTGCGCATCAAGGTGCAGCGCTTTCAGGTGACCTCGCTGGTGCCGAAGGGCACGTTCAAGGGAGCCTGAGGGTCTTACATGCTCGAGTACGCGCGCTGGAAATACATGCTCGTCGCCGCAGTGCTGTTGTTCGCACTGTTGTTTGCACTGCCCAATGTCTTCGGCGACGACCGCGCGCTGCAGATCGCGCGCAAGGACCGCGAGCCCGTCACCACGGAGCAGCTCGTCGCCATCCAAAAGGTCCTCAAGGACCAAGGCGTCACCTACAACCGCGTGTACATCGACAAGGGCAACATGATGTTGCGCTTCGACACGGACACCGAGCAGCTGAAGGCGCGCGACGTGGTCAAGGACGAGAAGAACGGGCTCACCAAGAGCTACGTCAACGCCATGTCGTTCGCCTCGCGCGCGCCGCGCTGGCTGCAGGTGCTCGGCCTGCGCGCCATGCCGCTCGGCCTCGACCTGCGCGGTGGCCTCTATCTTCTCTACCAGGTGGACGTCGACGGGGCGGTGGCGAAGCTGCTCGAAAGTTACGACCAGGATTTCCGGCGCGCGCTCAATGCCGAGAAGCTGCCGTTCATCGACATCAATACGCTCAAGGTCGAAGCCGATATTCCCGACGGCCTGCGCGTGCTGCTGCCCGCGGGCGCGAACACCGGCGCGGTGCGCGCCGCGCTCAAGAAAGCGCAGCCCGATCTCGCCTGCCGTGACGCGGTGGTTGCCGAAGGCGCGGCGGTCGATTGCGTGATGACGCCGCAGCAGGTGCGCGAGCGCCGCGACTTCGCCATCACCTCGAACATCGTCACGCTGCGCAATCGCGTGAACACGCTCGGCGTCTCCGAGCCCATCGTGCAGCGCCAGGGTGCCGATCGCATCGTGGTGCAGCTGCCCGGCGTGCAGAACTCCGCCGAGGTCAAGGACATCCTCGGCAAGGTGGCGACGCTCGAATATCGCCTGGTCGATGAGCGCCCGATACCCGCGAACGGGCGCGCGCCGATCGGCACGAAGCTCTACACGCGCGTGGAAGGTGGCCAGGCCCGCGGCCAGATCCTGTTGAAGCGCGACATCATCGTCACCGGCAACCAGCTCACCAATGCCACCGCCACCACCGGCCAGAACGGGCCCGAAGTGCAGATCACGCTCGACAGCGCCGGCGGCGAAGAGATGTACAAGACGACGCGCGCCAATGTCGGCAAGCGCATGGGCGTGGTGTTCATCGAGCAGCGTCGCGAAACCGACGCGGCCGGCGTCACGCACGACGTCAAGGAAGAACGCGTCATCAACGCGGCAACCATCCAGGGCGTGTTCGGCAGCCGCTTCCAGACCACCGGGCTCAGCATGAGCGAGGCGCGCGAGCTGTCGCTGCTGTTGCGCGGCGGCGCGCTCACGGCGCCCATCTCCATCGCCAACGAGCGTACGGTCACGGCGACACTCGGCGAAAAGAACATCAAGGACGGCGTCAACGCGCTGATCATCGGCATGGCGGCGCTGTTCGCCTTCATGATCATCTATTACCAGCTGTTCGGCGTGGTGGCCGACCTGGTGCTGGTCGCGAACGTCGTGGTGCTGACGGCGCTTCTGTCGACGGTGGTGCCAACCGCGCTCACGTTGCCCGGCATCGCCGGC
This sequence comes from Steroidobacteraceae bacterium, assembly GCA_035995425.1. Classification (GTDB taxonomy): domain Bacteria; phylum Pseudomonadota; class Gammaproteobacteria; order Steroidobacterales; family Steroidobacteraceae; genus CADEED01. The sequence continues at coordinate 14,099 of DASYKM010000192.1, read as the reverse complement.
ATCATCCTCACGGTGGGCATGGCGGTGGACGCCAACGTGCTGATCTATGAGCGCATACGCGAAGAGCTGCGCAATGGCGTGTCGCCGCAGGCGGCGATCAAGGCGGGCTTCGAGAAAGCGTTCTCGGCCATCGCCGACTCCAACGTCACCACGTTCATCGCGGGCGTGGTGTTGTTCGTGTTCGGCACCGGCGCCATCAAGGGCTTCGCCATCGTGCTGTCGCTCGGCATCCTCACCTCGATGTTCACGTCCCTCATGGGATCGCGCGCGTTACTCACACTGATGTTCGGTGGAAAACGCAAATTCAAAACGCTGCCGATCGGCTGAGCTAAGGATTGGAGATAACACGTGGAATTTTTCCATAAGAAAACCAGCTTCCCGTTCATGGCCACGCGCAAGGTGTGGTACACGCTGTCGATCATCCTCATGGTCGTGTCGTTCGCGTCGTTCTACTTTCGCGGACTGAACTTCGCCATCGATTTCACCGGCGGCGTCGCGGTCGAGGCCACGTTTCCGAAAGACGTACGCACCGACGCGGTCCGTGACGCCATCACGGCCGCCGGCTTCCACGAGCCGCAGGTGAGCTACCTCGGCAGCTCGCGCAACGTGAACATCAGCATGCAGGCCACCGGGCAATCGGCCGAAGAGATCCGCCCGCTGTTCCTGACCGCGCTCGGCAAGCTCGATCCCGGCGTGCAGATCACGCAGCTCGACGTGGTCGGTCCGCAGGTCGGCGTCGAATTGCGCAACTCCGCGATTCAGTCGATCGCGGTGACGCTGTTCCTCATCGGCATCTATATCTTCATTCGCTTCCACACCTGGCGATTGTCGGTCGGCGCCATCTTCGCCGTGTTGCACGATCCGATCCTCGTGCTCGGCGCCTTCTCGGTCACGCAGACCAAGTTCGACCTCGCCGTGGTCGCGGCCATCCTCGCCGTCATCGGCTATTCGTTGAACGACACCGTCATCGTCTTCGATCGCATCCGCGAGACCTTCGAGCGCAACCGGCGCCAGGCTTCGGACGTCACGCTCGACCAGGCGATCAACCAGACGCTGTCGCGAACCATCATGACCAAGGTGGTCACCTCGATCGTCGTGGTGGCGCTGCTGCTGCTCGGCGGCGAAACGCTGCGCGGATTCTCCGAGGCGCTGCTCATCGGCATCATCGCCGGCACGTATTCGTCCATCTACATCTCGAGCGCCATCGCGCTGTCGTTCGGCCTCAAGGCGGAACACGTGTTCCCGACGGTGCGCAAAGACGCGCTGGACGAACGTCCCTAGTCAGAGAGGGTCTGGCGCGCGGATGGAAATACTGACCGATCCGCATGCGTGGATAGCGTTCGTGACGCTGTCAGCGCTCGAGATCGTGCTCGGCATCGACAACATCATCTTCATCTCGATCCTCGTCAGCCGGCTGCCGCCCGAGCGGCGTGAATCGGCGCGCATCACCGGGCTCGCGCTCGCGATGCTCACGCGCATCGGCCTGCTGTTCTCCATCGTCTGGCTCACGCGCCTGACCAAGCCCTGGTTCTCGATCCTCACGCAGGAGTTCTCCGGGCGCGACATCATTCTTTTGTTAGGCGGCCTGTTCCTGCTCGCCAAGAGCGTCACCGAGATTCACGACACTCTCGAAGGCGAGGGGGAAGAGCGCAACACGCACGTGTTCGCCAACTTCACCGCCATCGTCGTGCAGATCGCCATCATCGACATCGTCTTCTCGCTGGACTCGGTGTTCACCGCCGTGGGTCTCGCCAAGCCCGAACAGCTGCCCATCATGATCGCGGCGATCGTCGTCGCCATCGGCGTGATGATGTGGGTGTCGGGCACGATCGGCGCGTTCATCGACCGGCACCCGACCATCAAGGTGCTGGCGCTCGCATTCCTTATTCTGGTGGGCGTGGTGCTCGTCGCCGAAGGCTTCCACTTCGAAGTGCCGAAGGGTTACTTGTATTTCGCCATGGCGTTCTCGGTGGGCGTCGAGATGGTGAATATCCGCCTGCGGCGCCTCATCGATGCGCGCCGGAACAAGAAGGACGAGAGCGACGGCGGCTAGCGGGAAGCTGAACGCGCAGCTTTCCTGCTCGCTTAACGCGGGCCGCCTCCCTACAATCCGACCACAACAAATTTGCGGGGTGCCCGATGGGATGGCGTACCAAATCCATTGCTCAGGTCCAGAGCGATTTCGATCGCGGTGAGCTGAAACGCACGCTCGGCCCGATTCACCTGGTGCTGTTCGGCATCGGCTGCATCATCGGCGCCGGCATTTTCGTGCGCACCGGCACGGCCGCGGCCCAGTTTGCAGGTCCGGCCGTCATGTTGTCGTTCGTGCTGGCCGGCATCGTCTGCGCATTCGCCGGCCTTTGTTACGCCGAGCTCGCGTCAATGCTGCCGGTCTCTGGCTCCGCGTACACGTACGCGTACACGACGATCGGTGAATTCGGCGCCTGGATCATGGGCTCGTTGCTGCTGCTCGAGTATGCACTTGCCGCGTCGGTGGTCGCGGTCGGCTGGTCGGGCTATGCGGTGAGTTTGCTTCACGACTTGGGCGTGCATCTTCCCGCTGCGTTCACGCAGCCGTGGGGCGAACTCGTGGTCGCGTCACTCTCGACCATCTCAGTTGTCGACCCTGTCGTCAGTCTGAATGGCGTCACCGCGGCGCTCGCGGATGGCACGGCGGCGCAATTCGTCACCGAAAGCACCGCCTCGATGCACGGCACGTTTACCGCCGCGATCGCGCAGTACGACGTCGTAAAAGCGGCGGAACACGGTTTCAGTCTGATCAACGCCCTCGACATCCCGATCAGCTCCGACATCCAGACGACGCTCGTCACGGCCTCGAAAGCGCTCGACCCGGCCACCGGCAACCTGCGTGAGCTCGCCGCTGGCACGGTACTCAGCATACCCGCTGCATCCATCGTGCATCTGCCCGCGGCGACCGTGGTGTCGATTCCCGCAGCCGCAGTCGTCACCTCACTATTCAACCTGCCGGCGGTCTTCATCGTTCTCGCGGTCACCGGGCTGCTGGTGTATGGCGTGTCCGAATCGGCAACCGTCAACAACATCATTGTCGCGATCAAGGTCACCGTGATCCTTGCGTTCATCGCGGTCGGCGCGTTCTTCGTGAACACGGACAACTGGCATCCGTTCATTCCCGAGCCCACCGGCGTCGAAGATCAATATGGCGTGGATGGCATCATTCGCGCGGCCATGATCGTGTTCTTTGCCTACATCGGCTTCGAAGCGGTGTCGACCGCGGGACAGGAGGCGCGAAATCCGCGAAAGGACATGCCTATCGGCATCCTCGGCTCGCTGATCATTTGCACGATCCTGTACATGGCGACCGCCGCGGTGCTCACCGGCGTCATCTCGTTCACCAAGCTCAATGTGGCGGCCCCCGTGGCAACCGCGGTCGACTCGTTCGGGCCGCAATGGGGTTGGCTCGCCAAGTGCATCAAGATTGGTGCGATCGCGGGCCTATCGTCCGTGGTCCTCGTACTGATGTTCGGCCAGACGCGCGTGTTCTATGCGATGTCGCGCGACGGCTTGATGCCGAAGGTGCTCGCCAAGGTGCATCCGAAGTTCAAGACACCCTGGATCAACACTCTCATCGTCGGCGTCATCGTCGCGGTGGCCGCCGCGGTGTTCGACATCAATGCGCTCGGCGATCTGACCTCGGTAGGGACGCTGTTCGCCTTCGGCCTGGTGTGCTTCTCGGTGATCTGGCTGCGCTACAAGCGGCCCGATCTGCCGCGGCCATTCAAGGTCTGGGGCTTTCCGGTGATTCCCGCCGTCGGCGTCGCCATCTGCTTCTGGCTCGCGTGGGACGGCGCCACGATCAGCGTGCGCAAGAGCTTCGGGTGGTTCATCGGAGGCGCGATCATCGTCTACTTTGCGTACGGCTTCTGGGTGAGCCCGATGCGCAACAAGGCGCCAGTGGTTCCGCCCGCTAGCTAGTCAGGCGTCACGAAGACTCGCTGGTGCGTGGGGAGCCAGCTCCGCCACCAGCGCCGCGTACACCTTGGCGGTGCCGGCGATCACGTGGCCGCCCTGCTTGTATTCCTCGCCGAAGATGGTGCCGATGCGGCCGCCGGCTTCGGTGATGAGCAGCGTGCCCGCCGCGGTGTCCCAGGGCTTCAAGCCGATCTCCCAGAATCCGTCGACGCGACCCGCGGCGACATAGGCGAGATCGAGCGCCGCGGAGCCGGGGCGGCGCAGTCCCGAAGCCTTGAGTATCACGGCCTTGAGCATGGCCAGGTATTCATCGAGATAGGGCGCATCCGCGCGGTACGGAAAGCCCGTGGCGATCAGCGAGCCTTCGAGCGTGATCTGCTTGCTGACGCGAATCTTGCGCCCTTCGCACTGGGCGCCATCACCGCGCGAGGCCGTGAAGACTTCCTGGCGCATCGGGTCGAATACGACCGCGTGCTCGAGTCGGCCGCGGATCTGGCAGGCGATCGACACCGCAAAGGTGGGAAAGCCGTGCATGAAATTGGTGGTGCCGTCGAGCGGATCGATGATCCAGACCACTTCGCTGTCGCCGGAAGCGCCGCTCTCCTCGGCGAGGATGGCGTGATCCGGGTGCATCCGGCGGATGGTCTGGATGATGTCGGCTTCGGCAGCCTTGTCGACCTCGGTGACGAAGTCGTTGCGGCCCTTGGTTTCGACCTGGATGGCTTCGAGGCGCGGGATGGCGCGAACGATGATGTCGCCGGCACGGCGCGCGGCTTTCACCGCGATATTGAGTAGGGGCTGCACTGGCGGGAGGAGGCTCCAAAAAGGGTCGCTATGATACAGGCCATGCCCCTATCCGCCATTCGCATCGTGCTCGTGGAGCCCTCACATCCCGGAAACATCGGCGCGGTGGCGCGCGCCATGAAAAACATGGCGCTGGCGGAGCTGGTGCTGGTGCGTCCGAAGGCTTTTCCGCACGCCGAGGCTACCGCCCGCGCGTCAGGCGCTGGCGATATCCTGCAGCGGACGAAGGTGGTCGAAACCGTCACCGACGCCGTGGCTGACTGCGGGTTCGTCGCAGCGACCACCTCGCGGCCGCGCGACACGAATTTCCGCGCGCTCGATGTGCACGAGGCGGGGGCGCGCATATTCGACATGAGCGCGCGCGGGCCGGCGGCGGTGTTGTTTGGCGCCGAACGCACCGGCCTCACCAACGAGGAACTGGCGCTGGCGCACCTGCTGATCCGCATTCCCGCCAACCCCGACTATCCCTCGCTCAATCTCGCCATGGCCGTGCAGCTGGTCTGTTACGAGCTGTTCCGCGCCGCCGGCAGTCCGGCGAGCGAACGGCCATTGTCCGAATCGCCGGTGCCGCTCGCCGCCGGCGCCGACATGGAGCGTTTCTATGCGCACCTGCAGGAAGTCATGGAGGAGGTCGACTTCCGCGATCGCACGCAGAACGGCACGCTGCTGATGACCCGCATCCGCCGCCTGTTCCAGCGCTGCGAGATGGACCAGAACGAGGTCAACATCCTGCGCGGCCTGCTCACCTCGGTGCAGAACAAGCGGCGTCCCGCGGGCAAGCCGTGAACACTATCTACCTCGACTACGCCGCGACCACGCCGGTCGATCCACGGGTCGCCGCGGCCATGGCCGAGTGCCTGACCAATCCGGACGCGCAGGCCAATCCGGCGTCGGCCAGCCACGGGCCGGGGCTCGCGGCCCATGACCTCATCGAGGCGGCGCGCGCGCAGGTTGCGCTGCTGATAGGCGCGGCGCCGCGCGAGATCATCTTCACTTCCGGCGCCACCGAGGCTAACAACCTTGCGCTGCTGGGAGTCGCTCGCGCGGCGCGCCGGGCCGCGGGCAAAGGCCACATCCTGAGCTCGCGCACCGAGCACAAGTCGGTGCTCGACACCTGCAAACAGCTCGAAAGAGAAGGCTTCGCGGTGACGCTCATCGAGCCGGATGGCACCGGCCGCGTGTTGCCCGAGTCCGTGCGGGTTGCGCTGCGCGCCGACACGCTGCTGTTGTCGCTCATGCTCGCCAACAACGAGATCGGTGTGCTCACCGACCTCACGGCCATCGCCGAGCTCGCCCGGGCGCGCGGTGTGCTGGTGCACACCGACGCGTCGCAGGCCGTGGGCAAGGTGCCCGTCGATGTCGAGCAGCTCGGCGTCGATTTCCTGTCGCTGACCGCGCACAAGTTCTACGGGCCAAAGGGCATCGGCGCGTTGTACGTGCGCGAAAGCGCGCGCGCGAAGATCGCGCCCATCCAGTTCGGTGGCGGCCATGAACGCGGCCTGCGCTCGGGCACGCTGGCCACGCACCAGATCGTGGGGCTCGGGGCCGCGGCGGCCATCGCGCGCGCGCAGCGCGCGGCGGATGCCGCCCACGCTCGCGATCTCGCGGCGCGCCTGTGGCGCGAGATCGAACCCATTCCCGGGGTCGCGTTCAACGGCCATCGTGACCAGCGCGTTCCGGGATTGTTGAACGTGTCCTTCGCCGGCGTGGAAGGGGAGAGTCTCATCACCGGCCTCTCGGGCATCGCGGTGTCGTCCGGCTCAGCCTGCAGCTCCGCCACCCGCGAACCCAGCTACGTGTTGCGCTCGCTTGGCCGCAGTACGGAGCTCGCCCAAAGCTCGTTGCGGTTGTCTTTTGGACGCTTTACCACTGTCGCGGATGTCGACCAGGCGGCCACCGACATCCGTGACCAGGTCGCGCGCCTGCAGACCTTGGCAGGTGCCGCTTCGATCCAGGAAGCGCCGCTGCGGAATCGGGAATCCGCAAACAGCCTGATGGTCCGTGCCCTGAGTCCGCTCACGCGTCGCTATTTCCTGGCGCCGGCCCGCGTTCCGGAATTCCCGCAAGGGTCCCCGCCTCCGGATGTCCGCCACGGACGGGCCGGGCGGGAGCCTGACGGCACCGTGGTGTTCTTCGAACTGCGTATTGCCGACGGGATTGTGAAAAGCGCCCGTTTCAGTGCCTACGGATGCCCCCATACTCTGGCCGTGGTCGCCTGGTTATGTGAGGTCGTTGAAGGCTCCCGGCTCGATGCCGGTCCGCTCGGAACGCCGGCTGAATGGGCGCGGAAATTCGATGTCCCGGCCGAGAAACTCGGACGGCTGCTGATCGTCGAAGATGCATTGCATGCGGCGTTGAATCGTTAACGCCCGCGAGGACAGTACGGAAATGGCAATTTCACTCACCCCGGCGGCTGCCGAACGCGTCAAGACCTTCATCGCCTCGCGCGGTAAGGGGCTGGGCCTGCGGCTGGGCGTGCGCAAGACGGGGTGCTCGGGGTTCGCGTACGTGGTGAATTACGCCGATGACACCCAGACGCGCGACCTCGTGTTCGAGGATCGGGGCGTCAAAGTGTTCGTCGATCCGGAGAGCCTGCCGCTCATCAACGGCACCACCGTGGATTTCGTCAAGCAGGGCCTCAACGAGGCCTTCCGCTTCCACAACCCGAACATCAAGGGCGAGTGTGGCTGCGGGGAATCCTTCAACGTCTAGCGTCTAACAGACCGCCGCTCGCTGTCTCCTTTCAGCGTTAAATTTCAGCGGCTTACTCGCGAACTAGGGCCCCGCCCGGTACAATCGCGCGCCTTTACGACCCCCACAAGGAATCATTCGCATGGCGCTCGAGCGCACCCTGTCCATCGTCAAACCCGACGGCGTTGCCCGTAACCTCATCGGCCAGGTCATCGGCCGCTTCGAAAAAGCGGGCCTCAAGGTCATCGCCGCGCGCATGGTGCATCTCTCGCAGCGCGATGCCGAAGGTTTCTACGCCGTGCACGCCGCGCGTCCGTTCTTCAAGGACCTGGTGAAGTACATGACCTCGGGTCCGGTGCTCGTGCAGGTGCTCGAAGGTGAAGGCGCGGTCGCGAAGAATCGCGACATCATGGGCGCCACCGATCCGAAGAAGGCCGCGCCCGGAACCATCCGTGCCGATCTCGCCGAAAGCATCGAAGCCAACACCGTCCACGGTTCCGATTCCGCCGAGAACGCCGCCAAGGAAATCGCCTATTTCTTTCGCGAGACCGAGGTCTGCCCGCGCTGACTATGTCCGGCACCCCCGACACATCGCGAACCAACTTGTTAGGTCTGCCGAAAGCAGACCTCGAGGCGTTCGTCGGGGAAATGGGCAACAAGCCGTTCCGTGCGCGCCAGCTCATGCACTGGCTGTACAAGCGTGGCCAGGGCGATGTCGCGGCGATGACCGATCTCGCCAAGGACTTTCGCGCGCAATTGATCGAGCGCGCCGAAGTCGTCGTGCCGGAGATCGTGAAAACGCAGATCGCCTCCGACGGCACGCGCAAGTGGCTGTTGTCGGGTGGCAATGGCCAGGCCTTCGAGATGGTCTACATCCCGGAGGAAGACCGCGGCACGCTCTGCATCTCGTCGCAGGTGGGCTGCGCGCTCGATTGTTCGTTCTGCTCGACGGCGCAGCAGGGCTTCAACCGGAACCTCACCACGGCCGAGATCGTCGGCCAGGTGTGGTTGGCGAACCGCGAGCTCGGCTGGCAGGTAGGCGACAATCGCATCATCACCAACATCGTGTTCATGGGCATGGGCGAGCCGCTCGCGAACTTCCGCAACGTGATCCCGGCGATCCGCATCTTTCTCGACGATCTCGGCTTCGACATCTCGCGTCGGCGCGTCACGCTTTCGACCTCGGGCCTCGTGCCGCAGATCTACAAGCTCGCGGAAGAGGTGAACTGCGCGCTGGCGGTCTCGCTGCACGCGCCCAACGATGAGCTGCGCAGCCAGCTGGTGCCCATCAATCGCAAGCACAACATCGCCGAGTTGTTAGAGGCCTGCTGGCACTATCTCGACGAACAGAACGGCCGCAGCGTCACCTTCGAATACGTGATGCTCGATGGGATCAACGACCAGCCGGCGATGGCCCGCGAGCTCGCGCGGCTGCTCAAGGACAAGCCGGCCAAGCTCAATCTGATTCCGTTCAATCCATATCCCGGAACGCAATATCGCCGTTCGCCGCAGGCGGCGATCGAGAAATTCCGCGACGAGCTCATGCAGCGCGGGATCATCGCCACCATCCGCAAGACGCGCGGCGACGACATCGATGCGGCCTGCGGCCAGCTCGCGGGCAGAGTCACCGACCGCACCATCGTGCGGCTGGGTTCGAAAACCTTCGGCTTGCAGGTGCGCGCATGAACACTCGATGGATGGCGGTTCTCTGTGCGTGCCTGCTCCTCGGCTGCGTGACCAGCGATGGCAGCAAGCCCCGCAAGCAGGAAGATCCGACGCTGGCGGCGGCCAAGTACAACATCCAGCTCGGCACCGCCTATCTGCAGCAGGAAAATTATCCGCTGGCGCGCGAAAAGCTCGAGCGCTCGCTCAAGCAGAATCCGCGCGATCCGGACGTGCACACCAGCCTGGGGTTGCTGTACGACCGCGTCGGTGAGGCCAAGCTCGCCGACAAGCATTTCCGCGAGGCGCTGCGTCTCGCGCCCGACAAGCCGGACATCTCCAACAACTACGCCATCTACCTGTGCAAGAACGGCCGCGTCGATGAGGGCGTGGAGCGTTTCGCGGCGGTCGCCGTCAACAAGTACTACCGCACGCCGGAAGTGGCGCTGACCAACGCCGGCGTCTGCCTGCGTGGCGCCAAGCGGCTGGACGAGGCGCAAGCGCGGTTCGCCGGCGCCATCAAGGCCCGGCCTAACTACAGCGAGGCGACGGTCCAGCTGGCGAACCTGCACATCGAGCGCGGCGAGTTGCTCGAGGCGCGCAAGGTGGTCGACACCTATCTCGGCGCCTTCCGCCCGAATGCCGACGTGCTGTACGCGGGCGTCAGCGTGGCGCGCGCCGCGAAAGACAAGATGAGCGAAGAGAAGTACTCGCGCACACTGCGCCTGGAATTCCCGGACTCCGCGCAGGCGCGCGCGCTGAAACGCGGCGGCTAGCTCTGATGGACAAGGGTTCGACGGACGAGACGGCAGCAACCGCGCCCGCAGCAGCGCCGCGCTCGATCGGCGAGCGGTTGCGCGCCGGCCGTGAGCGAGCCGGCCTGTCGATCGCCGCCACCGCCGAAAAACTGCATCTCGACGTCAAGGTCATCGAAGCGCTGGAAGCGGACCGCTTCCACGAGCTCGGCGCTTCGGTTTACGTTCGCGGCCACTTGCGGCGCTACGCCGATTTCGTGGGCGAGCCCGGGGCGGAACTGGTCAGCAGCTACACCGCGCGCGACGCGCGCCCGCCGCCGCCCGATCTCACGCAAGCGCCACACCCGGATCGACGCTCGGATCCACGCCGCCTGGTCACGCCGCTCGTGGGCCTGGGCTGCGCCGTCATTCTGATGCTGGCCATCTGGTGGGTGCTGGCGGGATCGCGCTCGGGCAACTCGCAGGCAACGCCAACGCCGGCGATTGCGGTCCCGGCAGAAAATTCCGCCGCGCCCGTTGCCGCCAATTCACCGGTGGTCGTTGGCGCCGACGCCGCACCCACGACCGCGAACCCCGCTCCCGCCGCCACCGACTCCGCCAACGGGAAGGCGAAGCGCGAGGCGGGCCCGGAAACGGGTCCGGCGCCACGCGAGACGCACCTGCGGCTCGAGCTCAGCACCGACAGCTGGGTCGAGGTCTACGACGCGAGTGGCGAACGTCTGTTCTATGACGTGGCGAGCGCCGGCAGCGTACAGAGCGTCAGCGGTCGTGGCCCATTGCGCGTGGTGCTCGGCAACGCTGGCGGCGTCACCGTCGAAGTAGACGGCAAGGCGCGCGAAATTCCCGCTGCCGCCGCCGAGGGCGAAGGCGCCCGCTTCGTCGTGAATCGATCCGGCTCGCTGTCGCGGTCGCGGTAAGTAATGAGCCGCAATATTCCGCCGGTCACCGGCATGAAAGACGTCCTGAGCGCCGACATCGGCCTGTGGCAGCACGTCGAGGCTTGCGCGCGCGCCGTCATGGACGCCTATGGGTACGAGGAAATCCGCGTGCCGGTGGTCGAGCACACCGAGCTCTTCAAGCGCGCCATCGGCGAATTCACCGACGTGGTCGAGAAGGAGATGTACACCTTCACCGACCAGGGCGGCGACAGTCTCACGCTGCGTCCCGAGGCGACCGCCGGCATCGTGCGCGCGGCCATCTCCAACGGACTGCTGCGCGGCGCGCGCCTGAAGCTCTGGTGCCAGGGGCCGATGTTCCGCCACGAAAAGCCGCAGAAGGGCCGCTTCCGCCAGTTCAACCAGGTCGACCTCGAAGCCATCGGCTTCGCCGGTCCCGACGTCGACATCGAGATCATCGCGCTCACCGCACGCCTGTGGAAGTTGTTAGGCATCACGCGAGTCAGGCTGCAGATCAATTCGCTCGGCACGGCCGAGTCGCGCAAGGCATACCGCGAGCTGCTGCAGCGGTATTTTCGCGAGCGCATCGACGCGCTCGACGAGGACGGCAAGCGCCGCCTCGAAGGCAATCCGCTGCGCATCCTCGACAGCAAGCATCCGCCGACGCAGGCGATCGTCGGCAACGCGCCGGTCCTCACCGAACACCTCGACGAGGAGTCCAAGTCGCACTTCGCCGAATTGCGCGCCGGTCTCGACGCGCTGGGCATTGCCTATACCGTCAACCCGCGCCTGGTACGCGGCCTCGACTACTACTCGCGCACGGTGTTCGAATGGATCACCGATGCGCTCGGCAGCCAGGACGCCGTCTGTTCCGGCGGACGTTATGACGGCCTGATCGCGCAGATGGGCGGCGAACCGACACCGGCGATTGGCTTCGCCATGGGCGTCGAACGCGTGGTGGAGCTGGTGCGCCTGGCCGGGCAGGTTCCGCCAGCAAAGGCGCCAGACGTGTTCGTCATGGCGCAGGGCGACGCTGCCCAGCGCCGGGCGCTGGCGCTGGCCGAAAGCCTCCGTGATGCCCTGCCGGGGCGAGGCGTCGTGGTCCATTGCGGATCGGCCAAGTTCAAGACACAGTTCCGCCGCGCCGACGAGTCGGGAGCGCGGCTCGCGCTCATCCTCGGCGATGATGAGCTGGCGCGCGGTGTGGTCGCGCTCAAGCCCCTGCGGGGCGCCGAATCCACCCAGACCGAATACCCCGTCGCGGAACTCACCGCGCGGGTCGAAGAGTTTTTGAGGAGATCGACGTGAGCGAATACAGCGAAGCCGAACAACTGGAACAAGCCAAGAACTGGCTCAAGATCAATGGCATCTGGATCATCGCCGGCATCGCGATCGGTGCGGGCGGCCTGGGAGGCTGGCACTGGTACCAGGATCGGCGCAATGCGCAGGCGGAAGCCGCCTCGGCACGTTACGAGGAACTGGTGGATGCGTTCACGCGCCGCGACAACGTGCGCGGCACGACGCTGCTCGATGAGCTCAATCGCGAATACAGCTGGACGCCCTATGCATCGCTCGGAACGCTGATCGCTGCGCGCGTACAGGTTGAAGCGAATGAACTCGACAAGGCCGCCGCGGGTCTGAAGACGGTCATGGAAAAAGCCAGCGACAACGAGCTCAAGATGGTGGCGCGCCTGCGGCTGGCGCGCGTGCAGGCCGCGCAGAGCAAGTATGACGACGCGTTGAACACCCTCAAGGTCGACAATCCCGGCGAGTTTGCGCCGCGCATCGCCGACACCCGCGGCGACGTATTGCTCGCCAAGGGCGATCGCGACGGCGCGCTGCGCGAATACCTGGCGGCGCGTTCGGCGCCGAGAGATGGCCGCATCGACGTCGACATGCTCGACCTGAAAATCCGCGATCTCGGCGGGACACCGCCGGCTACGCCTGGGGAATCCTGATGAAATACCGCAGCCTCGCTCCCACGGCGGCAATCGCCGCCATTGCCGCCCTTGCCGCGATGCTGGCGCTGTCCGCGTGCAGCTCGAAGTCCAAGAAGGCCGACAAGCCGGCCGAGCTCACCGACATCAAGAGCCCCACGGTTCGCATCAGCAAGCTCTGGGGTGCGAGCGTCGGAGGCGGCGGCAAGAAACTGCGCCTGGGGTTGGGAATCGCCAGCGCCGGCAACAAACTGTTCGCCGCGGGGCGTGACGGCGATGTGGCCGCGTTCGATCTCAAGTCCGGCAAACAACTCTGGCGCGTGGAAACCAAGCTCACGCTCGCGGGTGGCACTGGCGTTGGAAGGGACGTCGTCGTCGTCGGTTCGGCCGACGGACAGATAGTGGTGCTGGCCGCGGACAATGGCGCGCAGCGCTGGCGTGCGGATGTGAAGGGCGAAATCCTGTCGGCTCCCGCGGTCGCCGAAAATGAAATCATCGTGCGCACCGTCGACGGCAAGCTGCGGGCGCTGGCCTTGTCCGACGGCGTCGAAGTGTGGTCGGCGGAGCAACAGATTCCGAAGCTGACCTTGCGCGGCGCCGCGGCGCCCGTGGTGGCGAACGACGTCGCCATTTCCGGTTTCGACAACGGCCGCGTGCTCGCGGTGAATCTCAAGGACGGCGTCACGGTGTGGGACGCGCCGGTGTCGCCTTCGCATGGCCGCACCGAGCTCGAGCGCCTCAACGACATCGACGCCCCGGTGAAGGTGGCGGGCGATGACGTGTTCGTCGCCGGGTTCCAGGGTCGCGCGGCAATGCTCGCCCTCGATTCTGGCCAGGTCTGGTGGACGCGCGACCTGTCGAGCTATCGCGGTGTCGACGTCGACGACGAGCAGATGTACGTCAGCACGTCCGACGGAGACCTGGTCGCGCTCAAGCGCCGCAGCGGCGTCGAAGTGTGGCGCGACGATTCGCTCAAGCGCCGCAGCCTGTCGGCGCCCGCCGTCGTTGGCGACTACGTCGCCGTGGCGGATCTCGAGGGTTACGTGCACTGGTTCGACCGCGCCACGGGTGCGGTGGCCGGTCGCGTCAAGACGGGTGGCGATCGCGTGACCAACGCGCCGCTCTCCGTGGACGGCAATCTCTACGTGATCACCGACAACGGCGACATCGTGGCGTTGCGCGGTTCGCCGATCGCGGCCCGCGCGGCAAAAGCCGCGCCCGTGCCGGTGCCGGAAGCGCCGGCTGTCCCGGCCGTTGAAGCCCCCGCTGCCGCGCCGGGTGGCTGAGCGCTTGCGCTTGGGTCCCGCAATCCGCGTCTAACATGCTGCCGGTCATCGCGATCGTCGGGCGGCCGAATGTCGGCAAGTCCACGCTATTCAATACGCTCACGAAGACGCGCGATG
>DASYKM010000191.1:0-6876 GCA_035995425.1 Steroidobacteraceae bacterium | reverse complement strand
CCAGCCGCTCATCGAAGAACAGCTGCGTGGCCGCCAGGATCACCGAGCCATACACATCGTGCTGTACCTGCTCGGCGGCCAGATTGCCGAAACGCACCGGACCCATGCCGCGATAGCCCGTGAGCGTGGTGGCGATTTTCTCCTCCGCGCGCGGCTCGCCGGTGATGCCGTACAGCGGCTGCAGTGTGTCAGCCGTCGACGAAGCGATGATGTGGTCGATGAAGTGCAGATAGGCTTCCATGGTGCGCGTCGCGCCCAGGCGGTTGAGCGTCTGCACCACGAAATAGCTGTCACGCAGCCAGCAGTAACGATAGTCCCAGTTGCGCGTGCTGTTCGGCGCTTCCGGTATCGAGGTAGTCAGTGCGGCGAGCACCGCGCCAGTATCTTCGTAGGTGCAGAGCTTCAGCGTGATGGCCGAGCGGATCACCGCTTCCTGCCAGTCCGCCGGCACCGCCAGCGTGCGCACCCATTCCTGCCAGTACGAGAGCGTCGCGCCGAGGAACTCGCGCGCCAGCGCGGCCGGTGATTCCTGCAGCGTCTCGTCGGGCCCGATCACGAAATGCAGGGGCTGGTCGAGAACCATCGGCCGGTTCTCGAGCAACGACGCGAGCGACGCGTCGGTGGTCATGCGGTAGTGCAGATCGTCGGCCGCGTAACGGATGTGGTGACTGCCCGTGATCCCGGGTTCGCATCGCTCACCGAACCCGGCGGTGGGACGCAGCCGCAGGCGCAGGGTCGGCCGGCCGGCGAGCGGCTCCACGCTGCGCACGAACATCATCGGCCTGAACACGCGCCCACGGCTGCGAAACCGCGGTGCGAAATCGACGATGCGTACCGCACCGCCATGACTGTCGAACAGCCGTGTTTCGATGATCGCGGAGTTGCGCAGATAGTTCTGCTCGGAGCGGACCATGTCGATCATGTCGACGGCGAACACGCCTTGCACCGAGTCGCCGCCCTCTTTCTGCAACAGCGCCGAGAACACCGGGTCGCCGTCCGGGCGTGGCAGGCAGGCCCACACCATGCGCGCGCGCTCGTCGATGAGCGCGGCCACCTGGCAATTGCCGATGACGCCGTAGTTCACGCGCTCACCGTTCCCGCCAGGTGATCCAGCCCCGCCAGATTCTCCAACCACTGCCGCACCGCCGCCGGTCCCGGCAGCCACAAGTCGGACTTCACGCGCGGTCCGACCGCGATGGCGAGTCCGTCGAACCGCCGCGCGGCGGCGAAGCCGCCGTAATCGGTCTGATCGTCGCCGATGAATATGGGCTGCCGGCCGCGGAACGGTTCCTCTTCCATGAATGCGCTAACCGCGCTGTCCTTGGTGTGCGCCGCGGGCTTGACCTCGAGTACCGCGTGCCCGTCGAGCACCGTGAATCGCGGCACCAGCGGTGCCGCCAGCAGCGCCACTTCGGCGCGCAACTCGTGTTCGAGCTGCGGCGCCTTGAGAAAATGCAGTGCCAGTGCCGCGCCCTTGTCTTCGAACAACAGTCCGGGATGGCGGCTCACCATGCGCTGCAGCCCTTCGCGCACTTCCGCCAACTGCTCGAGTGCGACCGGCGCGACGTGCAGCACCCCACGCGCATCGCGGCGTTCGCAGCCGTGCATGCCGGCGAGTGGCAATGCGGGTTCATCGAAGAGCCGGTCGAGATCGGCGATGGTCCGGCCGCTCACGAGCGCCACCGCGCCGGCCGCGGCGGCGCGCAATCGCTCGATCAGCTGTCGCAGTTCCGGGTCCACCGACACCGCGCGCGGGTGGTCAGCGAGCTCCAGGAGGGTCCCATCGACGTCGAGAAACAGACACCAGGCATTGGCGGGCAGCGGTACCGCGTGTACGGCAGCCGCTTCACGCGGCGCGAGTTGCATCATCCGTCCAGTATATGAACGACCGCGGCACGAGGCCCGCTGAATTGCGGTAGTTAGCTGTGAGAATCTTTGTACAAGAAGAGTTTGGCGACTGATGCGTGTCGGAGTGCGCCTACGTACGGCGCCAGACAGCGCCAAACCCGTCTAGTCGAACGGATGTCTGAGCACGATCGTCTGATCGCGATCCGGCCCCGTCGAGATGATGTCGATGGGCACGCCCGCGAGCTCCTGCAGTCGTTCGAGGTATGCACGGGCATTCTTCGGCAATCCGTCATATGACGTGACGCCAATCGTGGATTCCTTCCAGCCCGGCATCTCTTCGTACACCGGCTCCACGTCGGCGAACGCGTCGGCATACATGGGCGGCTCTTTGCTGGTCTTGCCGTCGGATTCATAGCCCACGCAGATCTGCAGCGAATCGAGCCCGTCGAGCACGTCGAGCTTGGTCAGGCACAGCCCCGACACGCTCGAGTGGATGATGGAGCGGCGCAGCGCCACCGCATCGAACCAGCCGCAACGGCGCTTGCGGCCCGTGACCGCACCGAACTCGTGTCCGACGCGTGACAGATGCTCGCCATAGCCATCGAACAACTCGGTGGGAAACGGCCCCGCGCCCACGCGTGTGGTGTACGCCTTGACGATGCCGAGCACGTAGTCGAAGGAGCGAGGACCGATGCCGGTGCCGGTGCCGGCGAATCCGCCGGTGGTGTTCGACGAGGTGACGAACGGATACGTGCCGAGATCGACGTCGAGCATCGCGCCCTGCGCACCCTCGAACATCACGTCGGCCTTTTGCTCGCGTAGCGCCGCGAGGATCTGCGGAATGTCGCTGACCAGCGGCCGCACGCGATCGGCGTAAGAGAGTTGTTCGTCGAGCGTCTTCTGGAAATCGACGGCCGGCTGCTTGAAGTAGTGCTGCAGCACGAAATTGTGGAAGTCGAGGATCTCGCCGAGCTTGGCGGCGAATTTCTCGCGCTGGAACAGGTCCTGCACGCGCACGGCACGGCGGGCGACCTTGTCTTCATACGCCGGGCCGATGCCGCGGCCGGTGGTGCCGATGGCGTTGGCGCCGCGCGCCGCCTCGCGCGCCTTGTCGAGCGAGACGTGCGACGGCAGGATCAGCGGGCAGTTAGGCGAAACGCGCAGGCGCGCGAACACATCCACGCCGGTGTCGATGAGGGTCTGCGATTCACGGAACAGCGCTTCGAGCGACAGCACCACACCGTTGCCGATGAGACAAAGGACGTTCTTGTGCAGGATTCCGGAAGGGATCAGCGAGAGCACGGTCTTCTTGCCGCCGATCACCAGCGTATGGCCGGCGTTGTGCCCGCCCTGGAATCTCGCCACCGCCGCGGCCCGTTCGGTGAGCAGATCGACGACCTTGCCTTTGCCCTCGTCGCCCCACTGGGTCCCGATGATGATGACGAATTTGCCCATGGTCTCTCGGCGCCGCTCTGTCGCGACGAAATCAGCTGCGGATGGAGTTGCGCTCAACGCCGGGTCGGCGTCGGGCTCTTGAAGTAACGGAAGAACTCGCTGTCAGGCGAAATCACCATGACATCGCCCTCGCGACCGAGCGCGCTGCGATACGCCTGCAGGCTGCGGTAGAACGAATAGAACTCCGGATTGCGGTTGTACGCGGTGGCGTAGATGGCCGCGGCGATGGCGTCGCCTTCGCCGCGGATGCGCTGCGCGTCGGACAGCGACTTGGCGATGAGCTCGGTGCGCCGGCGCTCGGCTTCAGCGCGCACGATCTGCGACTCGCGATCGCCCTCGCCGCGTTGCGTGCGCGCGATGGCCTCGAAGGTGCGCTTCATGCTGTCGTACACGCTGCTGGCCACTTCTTCCTGCAGGGCGATGCGCTGCACGCGCACGTCGACCAGCTGCACGCCCAGCTTCAGCAACTTCTCGCTGGCGTCCTTCATGAACTCGCCCGTGACCTGCTGGCGGTCGGAGATGACGATGTCCTTGAGCGTGCGCCGCGCAACCGCGTTCTTGATACCGTCCTGGATGGTGTCGCCCACCAGCGATTCGGCGCGGCCTTCATCGCCGCCGCTGGTCGCGCGGTAGAACTGCTCGGCGTCGATGATCCGCCACTTGATGTAGTAATCGATGGTGAGGCCCTGGCTCTCGCTGGTCAGGAATTGCTCGCCGTTGAATTTGCGCGTCAGCACGCGGCGGTCGAATTTGACCACGCGATCCATGAAGGGAATCTTGAACTGCAGACCGGGTTCGAAGTCTGCACCCTTGATCTGCGACAGGCGCACGCGCACCGCGATCTCCTGCTCGCCGACCATGAACGTCGAGCTGGTGATCAGCAGGACCAGCACCAGCAGCACCACCAGGGTTCCGAGTATGCGCGAGCCCATCAGCGCTCCACCCTCTGGCGTGTATCGGTGGTCGGCGAGGTTTCGGCTTCGACGTTCACCGGCGGCCGCACGGTCACCGTGTTGCCGTCGGCATCGCGCCCGCGGTCCATGAGCTTGTCGAGCGGTAGATAGAGCATGTTGCCGTTGCCGCTCTTCGAATCGATGAGCACCTTGCGCGAAGCCTTGAGCACGCTCTCCATGGTTTCGATGTACAGGCGCTCGCGGGTCACGGCCGGCGCATTCTCATAGGCGAGTGCCAGCGCCGAGAAGCGCGAAGCGTCGCCGGCGGCCATCGACACGACCTGCGACTTGTACGCCTCGGCATCCTGCACCGCGCGCGCCGCATTGCCCTGGGCGACCGGCAGGATGCCGTTCGCGTAGGCCTGCGCTTCCTTGATCATGCGCTCGCGGTCGGCCTTGGCCTTGACCGAATCGCGCTGCGCCTGCTGCACGGCCTCGGGCACCTGCACGTCGGTGATGTTCACGCTGCGAACTTCGATTCCGGCACCGTACTGATCGAGCGTGCGCTGCATGATGACGCGCGTGTCTTCGGCGATCTTGATGCGGCCGGCCTCGAGGATGGCCTGCTGGTCATTGCGCCCGACCACTTCGCGGATGGCGCTTTCGCTCACCTCGCTGAGCGTCGCCGTCGGATCGCGCACCTTGAAGAGATTGTCTTCGGCGTTCTTGATGCGGTACTGCACCGCAACCTGCAGCTCGACCATGTTCGGTTCCGCGGTGAGCACGCTCGATTTGTATTCCGTGGACTTGACGCCCGCCACGTCGACCTTGGTCACCGTTTCGATGGGCCATGGCAGGCGCCATCCCCAGCCGTCCCCTACGGTCTCGACGTGTTTGCCGAAACGCTGGACGACACCCTGGTTACCGGGTTCAACCCGGTACAAGCCACTCATCATCCACAAGCCGAGGACGATGATGACGATGAACAGCAGCAGAGTCGTGGAACGCCCGCCGCCACCGCCAAACAGTGCTTCGATGCGCTTCTGCCAGTCCTTGAAGGCCTGGTCGAGATCGCCACCACCCGGGGCCGGTTTCTTGCCCCAGGGGTTGTTGTTCGAATTACCGGGTTGATTCCAGGCCATGTCAGCTGCTTCGCAAGGCGGGCGACGATTGTAGGTAGGCACCTGCGGCCGTACAAGTTGAGTCACCGGCCTGCGTCAGAATTTCGACGCCGGGCTCGCGCGCCCACTTGAGCAGCTCGAAATCCGATAGTTCAGTGTCGATTTCGAAGGCTCCGTCGTCGGCGATGCGTTCGGCCAGCACCAGATTCGCCGCGTATAGGCGCGCACGCAGCTCGCCCGCCGATACCGGCAGGCGCAGTGTCGCACGCCGCGCCCGGCGCGCCAGGCGGTCGGCGACCGATTCGCGCAACAAGTCGAGGCCGTCGGCTTTCGCGGCCGACAGCCACACGTGGCTCACCCGCCCTGCTTCGTCGCGATCGACGCGCGCCGGCGTCTCGATGCGATCGATCTTGTTGAACACGAGGATCTGCGGCAGATCGGCGGCGCCGATCTCGGCGAGCACGCGGTTGACTTCGTCGATGTGCTCATCACGCCGCGGATCGCTGACGTCGACGACGTGCAGCAGCAGCGTGGCCTCGCGAGCCTCGGTGAGCGTGGACTGGAAGGCCGCGACGAGCTCGTGCGGCAGTTCACGAATGAAACCGACGGTGTCGGCCACCACCACCTTGGTGTTGCCCGGCAGCACGATGCTGCGCACGGTGGGATCGAGCGTCGCGAACAGCTGATCGGCGATGTATGCGTCCGCACCCGTGAGCGCGCGGAACAGCGTGGACTTGCCGGCGTTGGTGTAGCCGACCAGCGCGAGCGACGGAACCGGGATCTCGGCGCGTTGCTGCCGGCCGGTCTCGCGTTGCTGTTTGATCTTGTCGAGCCGCGCGTCGAGCGTCTTCACTCGCTTGGCGAGCAGGCGACGGTCGGTTTCCAGCTGCGTTTCGCCGGGACCGCGATTGCCGATGCCGCCACCGCGCTGGCGCTCGAGGTGAGTCCAGCCGCGCACCAGGCGTGAGGCGATGTGTTTGAGCTGCGCGAGCTCCACTTCGAGCTTGCCTTCGTGGCTGCGCGCACGCTGCGCGAAGATGTCGAGGATCAGGCCCGACCGATCGAGCACGCGCCGCTCGATGAGTTTCTCGAGATTGCGCTCCTGCGATGGCGAGAGCGGATGATCGAAGAGCACCACGTCGGCATTGTGCTCGACCGCAGCGGCGCGGATTTCATCCGCCTTGCCACTGCCAACGAAGAAGCGCGGATCGGGGCGATCGCGACGTCCGCCGATGCTCACGACGGGAATGGCACCCGCGGAGCGGGTGAGTTGCTGGAACTCCTGGATGTCTTCGGGGTCCGCGGGCGCGCCTATGCCAAGGCGCACGAGCACGGCCCGCTCACCTGCGCGTGGTCGCTCGAACAATTTGTTTTCTCGAGAAGGGAATGAAAGCGTGTGCGAACGCCTGGGTCACTCTCCAGCGACCGCCTCGATCGTCGTTCCGTCTTCGTTGGTGATGCGCACGTTTCGCGCCGGGACAACTGTCGAAATCGCGTGTTTGTAAACCATCTGACTCACGCTGTTCTTGAGTAGTACGACGAACTGATCAAACGAATCG
>DASYKM010000190.1:0-54743 GCA_035995425.1 Steroidobacteraceae bacterium | reverse complement strand
TGCTGCGCTTCCAGGTCGTGCAGGAGGATCTCGACCAGGCCCGAATCTTCGTGCTGCCCACCGCCAGGTTTTCCACCACGGATGCGGAAACACTGCTGGCCAATGCGCGCACCCGGATTCCCGCCGAGGTGAATCTGACCGTGGAGATCGCTCTACGACTCGAGCGCACGCCGCGCGGCAAGACACCGCTCATCGTCCACCGACCGCCGGTTCACGACGCATTGCGTCGCCACGGGCTGGAGCCGCTGTTCACGCGCTGATCTATGCAACAGCCTGGATGGTATCTTCAGCGACTTCGCGTCATGTCCGGCGCGGAGGTCGCACATCGCGTGGCGCGCGGCCTGCGCTCGCTCTCGCAAAAATTCACCTCGCACGAGTTGCCGCCGCGCAATGAAGACGCGCGCGATCTGCGGTTTCTGCCGCCGTTCATCGCCATCGCTCCGGAGCAGCTCACGGTCGCGGCCGAACGCATCCTCGCCGGGCGTTACACCTTCTTCGACCTCGAGGATTGCGAGCTCGGCGACCCGCCACAGTGGAATCGCGATCCGCTGACGCAGCGCGCCGCGGGCGGACGCCGCGCGAGCGCCATCGACTATCGCGACGAGCGCGAGGTCGGCAACATCAAATACCTGTGGGAGCCGAACCGCCACCTGCACCTGCCGGTGCTCGCGCAGGCCCATGCGCTCACCGGCGACCCGCGCTACTCACTGGCAATCCAGGCGCAGGTCGAATCGTGGATCGAGCAGTGTCCGGAAGGATGGGGGCCGAACTGGATCAGTCCGCTCGAGCTCGGTATTCGCCTGATCAACTGGAGCATCACCTGGCAACTGCTTGGCGGCATGCGCGCCCGACTGTTCGCGACGCCGGAGGGCAAGGCGTTTCGCGAGCGCTGGCTGAAGTCCATCTACAGTCACGCGCGCATGGTCGCGGGCAACCTGTCGCGCTATTCCTCGGCTAACAACCACCTGATCGGCGAGGCGGCCGGCGTCTACGTGGCCGCTTCGACCTGGCCGCTGTGGCCGCAGATGACGGAGTGGGGCGGGCGCTGCCGCGCCATCCTCGAACAGGAGTGCCATCGGCAAAACGCGCCGGACGGCGGCAACCGCGAGCAGGCTTTCGCCTACCAGACATTCGTGCTCGATTTCCTGCTGATCGCGGGACTGGCGGCGCGCGGGCGCGGCGAAGATTTTTCGCCGGTGTACTGGCGACGCATCGAGGTGATGGTCGACTTTCTCGCCTCGATGACCGACGTCGCCGGCCGTCTGCCCATGATCGGCGACGCCGACGATGGCTACGTGGTCAGGCTGGCGACGGAGCCCGGGTTCTCGGCGCACCTGTCGCAGATCGCCACCGCCGCGGTGCTGTTCAATCGCCCGGACCTGGCCGCCAAGGCCGGCGCGCTCGACGGCAAGACCGCCACCTTGTTAGGAGTGGAAGCCGTGCGGTGCCTGGGGCAGCTCAAGCAACGCGGACGCAATCGCTTCCGGCCGCGGCTGCAGTTCGCCGAATCCGGCTACTACCTGCTCGGCTCGGCTTTCGACACGCCCGATGAAGTGCGCCTGCTGGTGGATTCAGGCCCGCTCGGCTACCTGAGCATAGCCGCTCATGGCCACGCGGACGCACTGTCGCTGATTCTCAACGTCGGCGATCGCGAGATCCTGGTCGATCCGGGAACTTATGCCTACCACACCGATCCCGCCTGGCGGCGGTACTTCCGCAGTACCCTCGCGCACAACACCGTGGGCATCGATGGCGAGGATCAATCCGTGCAGGCTGGCAATTTCATGTGGACCAATCACGCGCACGCGCGCTGCATCGAATTCGAAGCCGGCAACGAACGGCAGCGGTTCGTCGGCGAGCAGTATGGCTATCAACGCCTGGAAGATCCGGTCGTGCACCGGCGTGAGATCGTCCACGACGCCCGGCAGCAGCTCATCGAGATCACGGACATGCTGCGCTGTGACGGCGAGCATCGCGCGCGGCGCGCCTGGCATTTCGCCGAGGACTGCCAGGTAGTGCGTGCCGGTAGTGGTCTGCAGGTGACTTCGGGTCTCACGCAGGTGCTGATCGAGCCCGGCGAAGAACTCGAAAGCGCGCAGCTGCATCGTGGCGGCACTCCCGAGCAGGGCGGCTGGATTTCACGCAGTTTCGGGCGCAAGCAGCCAACCACGTCGGCGTATTGGACCTCGCGCATCTCCGGAGTCACGACGCTGCGCACCCGAATCAGCTACACGAGGTCGCGTCCGATTGGCCTCTGAGCCCGCCATCCCCGAAGACCTTCACCGCGTGGTCACGGCCGATGTGCCGAGCGGCGAGCGCACGCACGTGCTGCGCCACGACGATTGCTTCGGGCTGTTCAACGAAATCGGCGACATCGATGCGGATACGCGCAGTGAAGCCGGGTTGTATCGCGGTGGCGTGCGGCATCTGTCGCGGCTCACGTTGACCGTCGCCGGCCAGCGGCCGCTGCTGCTGGCGGCTTCGCCGCGCGACGACAATGTGCTGCTCACGATGAATCTCACCAATGCCGACGTGCGCGGCGAAGGCGGTCGAGTGGTGCTGCCGCGCGGCACGCTGCACATCACGCGTTCGCGCTTCATCTGGGAGGGCGTCTGCCACGAGATGCTCCGCGTGCGCAATTTCGCACTGATCACGGTCTCGGTCGAGCTGGTGGTGCGTTTCGGTTCCGATTTCGAAAACATCGTCGACGTGCGCGCGCAACGACGCGTCGATGCGGCCAGCGCGCGTTTCGAGCGCGTCGAGCGCGACAGTGTCACGCAGGGTTGCATGGGCGCCGACCAGCTGCTGCGTGAAACCGTGGTGGACTGCCATACCACGCCCGACGCCATTTCCTCGGACAGTCTGCGCTATCGCCTGCAGATCGGCAGTCGCGGCGAGAAGACCGTCGCGCTCGCCATCGGCTGCCGGTCCGCCAGGCAGCCGGTGCAGATTTCCACCTACACGCGATCGCTGGCCGCGGCCGAAGAGAAGGTGCGCACCGAGGCGCGCCCGAAATGCCACGCGCACTCGAGCGACGCGCCATTCAACGGCTGGCTGCGCCGGTCGGCTGCCGACATCGGCATGATGCTGACTGCGACTCCGCAGGGCCGCGTTCCCGCGGCAGGGTTGCCGTGGCTGGATGCGATCTTCGGACGCGACGCCATCATCACCGCGCTGCAGACACTGTGGCTCTGGCCGGATATCGCGCGCGACGTGCTGCGCCACCTGGCCGCGACACAATGCATCGACAGCTCCGGCGGCAACGGCGCGGAGCCCGGCAAGATTCTCAACGAAGCGCGCAGTGGCGGCTTTCCACCGGACTACAACGGCATCGACACCACGCCGATGTTCGTCATGCTGGCCGGCGCGTACTACACGCGCACCGCGGACCTGGATTTCATGACCGAATTGTGGCCGGCGATCAACGCGGCGTTGCGGTGGATAGACGTGTATGGCGATGTCGACGGCGACGGTTTCATCGAAACCCGCCCGCGCAGTGCCGGCCCCGCGCAGCACGGCTGGAAGAGCTCGGCGGATGCCGTGTTCCACGCCGACGGACGCCTGGCGACCGGGCCGCTGGCGCTGTGTGAAGTGCAGGGATACGTGTATGCGGCCAGGCTGGGCGCCGCCCGCATCGCGCGGTCGCTCGGCGAGATGCCGCGCGCCATCGCGCTCGTCGAGGCCGCGCAGGCATTGCAAGCCCGGTTCAACTCCACGTTCTGGTGCGCGGATATCGAAACCTATGCGCAGGCGCTCGACGGGGACAAACAACGTTGCTGCGTGCGCACTTCGAGCCCCGGACATTGCCTGTACACCGGCATCGCGCATGCCGAGCACGCGCGGCAGGTCATCGCCGGCTTCGGCGACGAGCATTTCTTTTCGGGCTGGGGCGTGCGCTCGGTGTCGGAGACCGAGCTGCGCTACAACCCGATGTCGTATCACAACGGCACCGTCTGGCCGCATGACAACGCGCTGCTGGCCGCGGGCGCCGCGCGCTACGACGACAAGGCATTCGCGCTGCGCATACTCAACGGTCAGTTCGAGGCGGCGCGACACTTCGACCTGTTGCGCCTTCCGGAACTGTTCTGCGGTTTCAAGCGGCGCGGGCATGAAGCGCCGTTGCAGTTCCCCGTGGCCTGTTCGCCGCAGTCCGCCTCGGCCGGGGCCACGTTCCTGCTGCTGCAGAGCGTGCTCGGCATCGGCATCGACGCTCTCGCCCAGCAGATCGTGCTCGCCCATCCGGTGGTCCCCGAGGGCTTCGAGGAAATCTCCGTGAAGAACCTGTCGCTCGGGCAGGCTTCCGTGGATTTCACCGTGCGCAGACATGCCGGATCGGTGAGCGTGAGCGTGGAAAGGCGGGAGGGGAAAGTAGACCTGGTGATCAGGAGCTGAGGACGTGCGGCGGCCGAGCCGCGCGCTCCTACCAATGCCCTCTTGTCAGCGACTTCCTACGAAAGTGTGCGGAGCAGTCCCGCGCGGCTGACATTTACACTCTGACGCACTCGTAGGCACTTCGGGCAATCCATGGATATTTCCGCACGCAGTCGCACCCCAGCGGCGCGCCGCCGTACGCCAGGTGACGTCAAACTGAAGGTCGGCAACACGAACGGAGGCGGCGGGCATTCGGCCGCTCCCGAGCTCGATCTGAAGAAGTTGCTGCGCGCGCTCCAAGCGGTTCGCGATGGCGATTTCAGCGTGCGGCTCGCCACCGACCAGACTGGACTCGGCGGCAAGATCGCCGATGCCTTCAATGAAATGGTGAGCGCCAATCAGCGCATGGCTTCCGAGCTCGAGCGCGCCGGCCAGATGGTGGGCAAGGAAGGCAAGACGCGCATCCGCGTCGCGGCCGAGCGGCGCAACGGTTCCTGGGGTGCGATGGAATCCTCCGTCAACACGCTCATCGACGATTTGCTGTGGCCGACGGCGGAGGTGACACGCACCATTACCGCTGTCGCGAAAGGCGATCTCACGCAGAGCATGCGGCTCGAGGCCGATGGCCGTCCGCTCAAGGGCGAATTCCTGCGTTCCGCGAACGTGGTCAACGAGATGATCACGCAGATGGGTGTGTTCACCTCGGAAGTGACGCGCGTGGCGCGCGAAGTGGGTACCGAAGGAAAGTTGGGCGGCCAGGCCCAGGTGCTCGGCGGCAGCGGCGTGTGGAAAGATCTCACCGACAACGTGAACTCCATGGCCGCGAACCTCACCGGCCAGGTGCGCAACATTTCCGAAGTGACCATTGCCGTGGCGAACGGCGACCTCTCGCGCAAGATTTCCGTGGACGTGCGCGGTGAAATCCTGCAGCTCAAGGAAGCCATCAACACGATGGTCGACCAGCTGCGCTCGTTCGCCTCGGAAGTGACGCGCGTGGCGCGCGAAGTAGGTACGGAAGGAAAGTTAGGCGGCCAGGCCATCGTGCCCGGCATCGCCGGCACCTGGAAAGATCTCACCGACAACGTGAACTCGATGGCCGGCAACCTCACCGGCCAGGTGCGCAACATCGCCGAGGTGACCACGGCCGTCGCCAACGGCGACTTGTCGCGCAAGATCACCGTCGACGTGCGCGGTGAAATCCTGCAGCTGAAGGAAGCCATCAACACGATGGTGGACCAGTTGCGATCGTTCGCCTCGGAAGTGACGCGCGTGGCGCGCGAAGTAGGCACCGACGGAAAGTTGGGCGGCCAGGCCGAAGTGACCGGCGTGTCGGGCGTGTGGAAAGAGCTCACCGACAACGTGAATTCGATGGCGTCCAACCTCACCAACCAGGTGCGCAACATCGCCGAGGTGACCACGGCCGTTGCGCGCGGCGACCTGTCGCGCAAGATCACGGTGGACGTGCGCGGCGAAATCCTGCTGCTGAAAGAAACCATCAACACGATGGTGGACCAGTTGAACGGCTTCGCGGCCGAAGTGACGCGCGTGGCACGCGAAGTAGGCACGGAAGGAAAACTCGGCGGCCAGGCCACGGTGACCGGCGTCGCCGGCACGTGGAAGGATCTCACCGACTCGGTGAACGCCATGGCCACCAACCTCACCAGCCAGGTGCGCAACATCGCCGAGGTGACCACGGCCGTCGCGCGGGGTGATTTGAGCCGCAAGATCACGGTGGACGTGCGCGGCGAAATCCTGCAGCTCAAGGAAACCATCAACACGATGGTGGACCAGCTCAACTCCTTCGCGGCCGAAGTGACGCGCGTGGCGCGCGAGGTCGGCACCGAGGGCAAGCTCGGCGGCCAGGCCAACGTGAAAGACGTCTCGGGCGTGTGGAAGGATCTCACCGAGAACGTCAACGTCATGGCCAACAACCTGACCGAGCAGGTGCGCGGCATCGTCAAGGTGGTGACGGCGGTCGCCACCGGCGACCTGCGCCAGCGCCTCACGGTCGAATCGAAGGGCGAAGTCGCCGCGCTCGGCGAGACGATCAACTCCATGACCGGCACGCTCGCGATCTTTGCCGACCAGGTGACGACGGTTGCGCGCGAAGTGGGCGTGGAAGGCCGCCTCGGTGGCCAGGCGCACGTGGCGGGCGCTTCCGGCACCTGGAAGGACCTGGTCGCCAACGTGAACATGCTCGCCGCCAATCTGACTACCCAGGTGCGCGCCATCGCCGAAGTGGCCACGGCCGTCACCAAGGGCGACTTGACGCGTTCGATTCAGGTCGAAGCACGCGGCGAGGTGTCCGAGCTCAAGGACAACATCAACGCGATGATTCACAACCTCCGTCACACGACGGAGCGCAACACCGAGCAGGACTGGCTCAAGACCAATCTCGCCAAGTTCAGCCGCATGATGCAGGGCCAGCGCGACCTGGTGACGCTCGGCGAAACGCTGCTCGCGGAATTCGCGCCGCTCGTCAACGCGCACCAGGGCGTCATCTATATCGTCGACTACGACAGCGGCCAGCGATATCTCAAGCAGCTCGCGAGCTATGCCGACGTGCGTGAGTCCGCCGAACCGCGGCGTTATCGCTTCGGCGAGGGATTCGTGGGCGAGTGCGCCGTGCAACGTCAGCGCCTGTTGCTGGCGCGCATTCCGCAGGATTCCCTGCGCCTCAACAGCGGCCTCATGGAAGCGCAGCCGCGCAATGTCATCGTGTTGCCGGTGCTGTACGAGGGCGAGATCAAGGCGGTCATCGAGCTCGCCTCGCTGTACGAATTCACCGCCTCGCACCTGGCGTTCCTCGAGCAGCTCACGGGCTCCATCGGCGTGGTGCTCAATACCATCGAAGCGACGATGCGCACCGAGGGTCTGCTCAAGCAGTCGCAGGAGCTCGCCGGCGAGCTGCAGACTCAGCAGGTCGAGCTGCAGCAGACCAACGAGGAGATGGCCACCAAGGCTCGCCTGCTCGCCGAGCAGAACGCCGAGGTGGAACGCAAGAACCAGGAAATCGAGCAGGCCCGCAAGGCGCTCGAAGAGAAGGCGGCGGAGCTGGCGCTCACTTCGCGTTACAAGACCGAGTTCCTCGCCAACATGTCGCACGAGCTGCGCACGCCGCTCAACAGCATCCTGATCCTGGGCCAGCAGCTTTCGGAGAATCCGGAAAACAACCTCTCCGGCCGCCAGGTGGAATTCGCCAAGACCATTCACGCGGCCGGCACCGACCTGCTGAACCTGATCAGCGACATCCTCGACCTGTCGAAGATCGAGTCGGGCACGGTCACGGTGGAAAGCGAGGAGCTGGCGTTCTCGCAGCTGCGCGAAACCATCGACCGCAACTTCCGCCACGAGGCGGAGTCGCGCCACCTCACGTTCACCACCGACTTCGATCCGCGCCTCGGCCGTCACATGGTCACCGACGCCAAGCGGCTCATGCAGATCGTCAAGAACCTGTTGTCGAACGCCATGAAGTTCACGGCCCAGGGCAGTGTGCGGCTGCACGTGGGTCCGGCGATGCTCGGCTGGAGCGCCGACCACCCGGTGCTGTCGCAGGCCAAGAGCGTGGTGGAGTTCGCGGTCACCGACACCGGCATCGGCATTTCGCCCGAGAAACAGCGCATCATTTTCGAGGCGTTCCAGCAGGCGGATGCCGGAACGGCGCGCAAGTACGGCGGCACCGGCCTCGGCCTCGCGATCTCGCGAGAACTGGCGCACCTGCTCGGTGGCGAGATCCGCCTGAAGAGCGCGCCGGGCGCGGGCAGCACCTTCACGCTCTATCTACCGCTCGCCTACCAGGGCGCCGCGTATGGCCGCGGCTCGACGCCGACCTTCGTCAAGCAGCCTTTGTCGGCGCTGCCGGTGCCGGCGCTGCCGCTGCAACACGCGGAACGCGTCGAGGACGACCGCGAGAGCATAGAAGAGGGCGACAGCACGGTGTTGATCGTCGAGGACGAACCGCGCTATGCCCGCATGCTGCTCGAGGCCGCTCATGGCAAAGGCTTCAAGGTGCTGGTGGCGCAGAATGGCGCGGATGCGCTATCGCTGGCGCGGAAGTTTCAGCCGAGCGCCGTGACGCTCGACGTGTTCCTGCCGGACATGCTGGGTTGGACGGTGCTCAACCAGCTCAAGCACGACGCGGCTACCCGGCACATTCCCGTGCAGGTGCTCACCGTCGAAGAAGAACGGCAGTACGGCCTCGAGCGCGGCGCATTCTCGTTCATGACCAAGCCATCGAGCGTCGAAGGGTTGCAGTCGGTATTCACGCGCATCCAGGAATTCATCACGCCGCGCGTGCGCGAATTGCTGGTGGTCGAGGACGATTCCGCCGAGCAGATGAGCATCGCGGCGCTGATCGGCGCCGACGACATCCACATCTCCACCGCCGGCACGGGCGCCCGCGCGCTCGAGCTGCTGCGCAAGAAAAAATTCGACTGCGTGATCCTCGACCTGAAGCTGCCGGACGTGACCGGCTTCGAACTGCTGACGGAGATCCAGCGTGACGAACGTCTGCGGGAGATCCCCATCGTGGTCTTCACCGGGCGCGAGCTCACCCACGAAGAGGAAGCGGAGCTTCGTCAGCGCGCCAAGAGCATCGTGCTGAAAGGCGTGCAAAGCCCCGAGCGCCTGCTCGACGAGACCTCGCTCTTCCTGCATCGCAAGATCACGGACCTCCCCGAAGCCAAGCAGCGCATGATCGAGAAGCTGCACGACAGCGACGAGCCGCTGCGCGGCCGCAAGGTGCTGGTCGTCGATGACGACGTGCGCAACATCTTCGCGCTCAACAGCCTGCTCGAGCGCCACGGCATGAACGTCATCACCGCGACCAACGGCCAGGACGCCATCAACCTCCTGGAAAGCAACCAGGACCTGGCGCTGATCCTGACCGACGTCATGATGCCGGAGATGGACGGCTACGAGACGATGCGGCGCATCCGCGAGATACCGGCGTTCCGCATGCTGCCCATCATCGCGCTGACGGCGAAGGCGATGAAGGGCGACCGTGAGAAGTGCCTGCAGGCCGGGGCGTCCGACTACGTCGCCAAACCCGTGAATACCGGCCAGCTGCTGTCGCTGGTGCGCATGTGGCTGCAGCCATGAACGGCTCGGCGCCGGCCAATATCCTCATGGTCGACGATCAGCCGGCTCGCCTGCTGACCTATCGCGCCATCCTCGAACCGCTGGGCCACAACCTGGTGGCGGTGAATTCCGGTCTCGATGCGCTCGAAGCGCTCATGAAACAGGATTTCGCGGTGGTGCTGCTCGACGTGAAGATGCCGGGCATGGACGGTTTCGAAACCGCGGAGTTGATCCACGATCATCCGCGCTTCGAGACCATCCCGATCATCTTCGTGACCGGCGTTCACGTCACGGAGTTCGATCGCCTCAAGGGCTACAAGGCCGGGGCCATCGACTACGTCTACATCCCGGTCATCCCCGAGATCCTGCGCAGCAAGGTCGCGGTGCTGGTGGAGCTGTATGCCAAGCGGCGCGAGCTGCAATCGGTCAACCGCGAGTTGGCGGAATCAAACCAGCAGCTCGCCGATGCCAACACGACGCTGCAGACGGAGAAAACCCGTGAGCTCGAACAACTCAACGGTCACCTGCAACGCGCCAACGACGATCTGTCGCGCTCGAACCTGTCGCTCGAGAACGAGATCCGCGAGCGCACGCGCGCCGAAAACCTGCTGAAAGAGGCGGTGGTCAAGCGCGATGAGTTCCTGGCCATGTTGTCGCACGAGCTGCGAAATCCGTTGTCGCCGCTGCGTAATGCCTCGCACATGCTCATGCTGGGCGAGACCCAGGATCCGAAGATCATCTGGTCGCGTGGCGTCATCGAGCGGCAGCTCAAGCACATGATCCGCCTGGTCGACGATCTGCTCGACGTTTCACGTATCGCGCGCGGCAAGATCGTGCTGGTGTCCGAGCGCGTGAACGTGGCCGACATCGTCGCGGCCGCGGTCGAGACCGTGCAACCGCTGCTCGATCAGAAAAAGCAGCAGCTGGAGATTGCGGCCGTCGAGCCTGCGCCCACCGTGCGCGGCGATCCGGTGCGGTTGTCGCAGGTGGTCGGCAACCTGCTGCACAACGCCGCCAAGTACACCGGCGAGGGCGGCTCCATCGTGCTCGCCACGCGCGTGCGCGATGGCAGCGCCGAAGTCTGTGTGCGGGACAGCGGCATCGGCATCTCGAAGGAATCGATGCCGCGGATCTTCGAGCTGTTCACGCAGATCCCCAGCGAGCGCGCCAACACCGGCGGTGGGCTCGGCATCGGGCTCGCGCTGGTGCGCGCGCTGGTCGAGCTTCATGGCGGTGACATTCGCGTCGCCAGCGATGGCATCGACCAGGGCAGTGAGTTCACCGTGCGACTGCCGCTGTTCGCCGCCGAGACCGCGGCCGTTGATGCAGCGCAAACTACCCTGCATAGCGAGCCGCTGGCGCCGGTGCGCCGCAATATCCTGATTGCCGACGACAACCAGGATGCGCTCGAGAGCCTCGCATTGATGCTGCGCCTCGAGGGTCACGAGGTGCATTGCGCCTCCGATGGCGAAGAAGCGCTGGCGCTCGCGGGCCTGCGCAAGCCCGAGATCGTCGTGCTCGACGTGGGCATGCCCAAGCTGGACGGCTGCGAAGTGGCGCGCCGCATCCGCGCCGAGAGCTGGGGCCGCGATGCGGTGCTGGTCGCGCTCACCGGCTGGGGACAGGACATCGATCGGCGCCGTTCGCGTGAGGCCGGCTTCGACATGCACCTGGTGAAGCCGGTGGACCCGGCCACCATCTGCGACATGCTGGTCACGCAGTAGCGGGAAGAAAAAGGGGACATTCCTATTATTCGAAGAGGGAGTATGTCGCTTCTCCCTCCGATTGATTCTCGGACTTGCGCGGACGCCCGCGCGGATTGATCGAGCTCATCATGCCGCTGTCGCGCGCTGTTTGAAGGACCCATTCTTCGCTGCCGATTGGTCGCTCGCGAGAGATGCTCGCGCGCAAGTTCGCCAGTTCCTTCGCGGATTGCGCAGTATTCACCCACTCGATCCAGTTATTCGGTAGCGTTACGGGCGACGCGTCGGGCGCCAGCAGCGGGTGCCCATGCATCCGCCAATGCAGGCTGCCCCAACGCCAGTCTTCGGCCCGGCCGACAAGGTAGGCGGTGAGCGCATTCCGCTCCACGTAACGCATGACGAGGAGCAAGTGGCGGTCGCGCTGGATCGGTGAAGCCTTGAACCGCCCCTGCCACAGCCGCCCCAACGTTCCGTACTTCCTATGATGGTGACCGACGTGCGTGGTGAAAACCCAGTGCATCCATCGCGTGATGTCCGAAGGATGGTTCGGCTGCAGCACGAAATGCACGTGATTGGGCATGAGGCAAGCCGCGAGTAGCGAGGCGTTGAACCGAAGCCGTGCTTCTGCCATGAAGCCGGTGAAGGCAGCGTAGTCGGAATTGTCATGAAAAATCCGCGCCTTGTTGTTGGCGCGATTGATCACGTGATAGCAGTGACCGGCGACGATTGACCGCGCTGTCCTTGGCATCGGCCGAAACTACGTTCAACGCGGCAGCGCGTCACGATGTGAATCAACCGCGAATGGCGCGATTCGCGGTGCAGCATCAGAGCGACCTGAAAAATAGGAATGTCCCCTTTTCGTGTATCTTTGCGCCAACTACTGGGAGGTGGTTGCCATGGCGCTATATGCGTTCGACGGTACCTGGAACTCGGAAAAGGATGCGGGCGAGTACGACAAGAACACCAATGTCGTGCGGTTCAAGGATCTCTACGCGGGACCGAAGTTTTTCTACAAGGGGGTCGGCACCAAGCACGGCACCCTCGGCAAGTTCTTCGGCGGCGCTTTCGGGGTCGGTGGCCAAGAGCGGATCGACGAGGCGAAGCGCGACATGGAGAAGCAGTTCGCCGCCGGCGATCGCGACGTCGACATCGTGGGTTTCAGCCGCGGCGCGGCGATAGCGGTCGATTTTGCCAATGTGATCGCGGACGACGGCGTCCGTGTCAACGGCACCGTCGAGCGGCCGCCGGTGCGATTCCTCGGAGTGTGGGACGTGGTCGCCGCCTTCGGCATACCCATCAATCTCGGTTTCAACTTCAACCGCATCAATCTCGGCTACAAGCTCGGGCTCGCGAAGTGCGTGAAATATTGCTACCACGCGCTGGCGCTCGATGAGGCGCGCCAGGCCTTCCGGCCGACGCGCATGAAAGACGCCTACGAGGTGTGGTTTCGCGGCGTGCATTCGGATGTCGGCGGCGGGAACGACAACCACGCGCTCAATGACATCACGTTGCGCTGGATGCTGCGCAAGGCCATCGCCAATGGTTTGCCGATGTCCGCCGATTGCATCGGCACCAGCTGCACCCGCGTCAACGTCGACGGCAAGATCAGCGAAAACTTCGATCCCATCCGCAATCGGTCGCGCGAGCCCAAGGCGGACGATCGCTTTCACTACACCGTGGCGGAGCGCCCGAAACACGTGAACCCGCCCGACCCCCGTACGAGTGAGACGGAATTGCTCGAGGTCCAGCCCTGGAAGGCCGCTTGAGCGGGCATGAACGCGGCAATGGCGATGATTGCGGGAGAAAGATCGAATGAACGGCTACTTGAAAATACTCGTTGGTGCCGCGGGCATGTTGGCGGCTAGCGGCGCGCTCGCGCAGAAGTTCGAGGGCCTGGCAAAGACCCCGCAGATGGGCTGGAACAGCTGGAACAACTTCGCCTGCAACGTCAATGAGCAGCTCATTCGCGAAACCGCCGACGCCATGGTGTCGAGCGGCATGAAGGACGCCGGCTATCTATACGTGAACATAGACGACTGCTGGCACGGCGAGCGGGATACCAAGGGTTTCATCCAGGCGAATCCCGAGCATTTTCCGGGTGGCATGAAGGCGCTGGCCGACTACGTGCATTCGAAAGGGTTGAAGCTGGGCCTCTATTCCGATGCGGGCTGGAAGACCTGCGGCGGCAAGCCGGGCAGCCGCGGCTACGAATTCCAGGACGCGCAGCGGTACGCGGAGTGGGGCGTCGACTACCTGAAATACGACTGGTGCGAGACCAACGGACTCAAGGCCGAGGGCGCTTACCTGACCATGCGCGAGGCGTTGCGCAAAGCCGGCAGGCCGGTCTTGTTCTCATTGTGCGAGTGGGGTGACAACAAGCCGTGGGACTGGGCAAAGCCGGTAGGCCATTCCTGGCGCACCACGGGCGACATCTGGGATTGCTTCGACTGCATCGAGGATCATGGAACCTGGCAGTCGCGTGGAGTGCTGCAAATCCTCGACTTGCAGGACGGCCTGCGCGTGCACGCGGGTCCGGATCACTGGAACGACGCCGACATGATGGAAGTCGGCAACGGCGGCATGACCACCACCGAGGATCGTGCCCACTTCACCATGTGGTCGATGATTGCGTCGCCGCTGATCGCCGGCAACGACATCCGCAAGATGTCGAAAGAGACGACCGCGATACTGACCAACAAGGCGGTGATCGCGCTCAACCAGGACCCGCTCGGTGTTCAGGCGTTCAAATACGCCGCACGTGACGGCGTGGAGTACTGGTTCAAGCCTCTGGAGGGTGGCGAGTGGGGATTCGTGGCGCTCAATCGCAACAAGGACGCACGCAGGATCACCTTCGATTGGAAAGTCGAGAACGTGAACGATGATCTGTCGAAGCGCGACGCGGCTTTCGCCAGGACGAACTACAAGTTGCGCAACCTGTGGAATGGCCGCTTCGTCGGCAATACCGCGAAAGCGTTGTCAGCCGAGCTGCCGGGTCATGACGTGCTGGTGCTGCGATTGACGGCCGGCAAATGATCCACCTCAAAACGCGATGTTCGCGGTCTCCTTCGGCTTCACGACGACATTCTTCGACGCAGTGGCGCGGCCCTTGATCCGCACCGTCTGATTGCCGGCCGGCACACTGACCGCTTCACCGCCGACGATGCCACTGGCGAGCACCTGGCCCTGCGCGTTCACCACTTCGAACCCCAGGCGCATGGCCTCGGTCAGCGATTTGTCGAGGCCCGCGGCATCCTTGGCGTTGAAGAAGGCGCCGCCGCCTGCGTCCGACCAGCGCCGGAAAGTGGCGGCCAACTGTTGATCTTCGAGCGCGAACCCGACGATGCTCACGCGCGTACCGATGCCGGACTTGCGCAAGCGCTCGATGGCCGCCGCCGGATCGCCGCCGCAGGTTTCCTCACCGTCGGTCACCAGGACGATGAGCTTTTCCCCGGTGACGCTCTTCAGGTCGTCCGCGGCCTTGTCGAGCGAGGCACCGATCGGAGTCCTGGCGCCGTTCTTCGCGACCAACGCCGCGATGCGCGCACCGACCGCGGCGGGGTTCAGCGGCCCTACCGGCACATCGAGATCGGTCTGGCAGGAATCGACCTCGCGTCCGAACACCCGGAAAGCGAAGGGCGTGCCGGCGGGAATGGTGGACGAGGTCAGCTTGGTGAGCGTCTGCTTTGCGATGTCGATGCGCCGTTGACCGCCTAACTTCTGCAACATGCTGCCCGAGGCGTCGAGAATGACTTCGACGGCGCCACCGGCCCTGGCCCCGTCCGCCATGGTGACCGCAACCTTTCCAGGTTCGTTCTTCGCCGCCGTCACCTTGAGCGGCGCGCGCGCCAGCGTGAGGTATTTCTCAGCGGTCGAATAGCGCAGCTCGTAGTCACCGGCAACCAGCGGAGCAATGAGATTGCCGGGGTTGCTTCGCGGGGTCGTATAGAAATAGGACGCGCTGTATTCGCCCTCGCGCGCGCCCGTGGGCACGATGGTGATGAAATTGCGCGGATTGTCCGGCCCCTTCCACGACACCTTGATGGTTTCGCCGGCCACCGCCTGCGCCGGTGCGGAGATGGAGCCGGCGATCGCTCCGACGGTGAGCGGAGCGCGCGCGAGGGTGAGGTATTCCTTGCCGGTGGCGTAGCGAAGCTCGTAGTTGCCCGGGATGTCGGGCGCGGTGAGCTCGAGCGTGTTGCCCTTGCTGGTGTACTCATAACGCTCGTAGGTTTTTTCGGCGGCGCCGGCCTTGACCAGCGTGACATAGTCGCGCGGGTTGTTTGGACCCGTCCAGCTCACTTTGAATTTCGCGCCGGCGGCCACCTGCGTGGGCGCGGCCAGCGAGGCGGTGACGCCGCCGACGGTGATGGACTGGCGCGCGATCACCGTGTCGCCGACGCCGAGGATGTACCGCACTTCGTAGTTGCCGGGCTTGTCGGGCGCCGCGAGTTTCACGGGACTGCCCTGGCGGGAATATTTGTAGTCGAGATAGAGGCGGCCACCCGGAGTGATCTCACCGATGGTGACGTAGTCGCGCTCATTGTTGGGCCCGGTCCACTTCACCTCGAAGGTGGCGCCGGCCGCGACCGTGGCCGGCGCGCTCACGCTGGCGCTGGCGCCGGTGAGCTTGATGGGCCTGGCGACCAGGGTCCTGTACGGGCTCGCTGCCTCACAGAGGCGTAATTCATAGTCACCGGGCGTGGCCGGCAACTGGAGCTTGAGATCACCGGGCTTCACGTACACGTAACCCTGGTAGCTGCCTTCGCGCGTGCCCTTGGGCACGACGGTGACGAATTCCCTGAGGTCCCCGTTCCCCACCGCCTGCAGGACGATGAACGAGCCCGCGGTCGCCGTAGCCGGCGTGGTGAGGCTCGGCGTGGCAACGGCGATGCCGCTCACGAGAACTAACAAGGAAATGAAGATCGGGCGCATGGACGGACTTCTCCGGGCGGCAGCGAGGGCGCGGACAAGCACCCAGTCTAAGAGTTTCCCCGCCTCATGTTGTTAGGACTTTTCGCAAGGATTCGCCACCTGCGGCGATGCCCCCCGGGGCGGAGTATAGTGCGGCGAGAAAAATCGCAGGGAGAGTCGTGATATGCCGAAGCCGGTAAAGCGCGTCGAGGAAGTGCGGCCGAAACAGGGCGTGTTCGCGGCGAGCATCGGGCAATTTCCGCGGCGGCTCATCATGCTGCTCGAGGCACGGTTTTCCGGCAGAGGGTTCGATTGATGCACGACGAGGAGCTGCGCCCGGTACTCGATCGCCTGCTGGCCACGCGTCGTGCCAAGGTGGACGACACGCAGAGTGGCGCGCGCAAGGGGCTGCGCGTCCTGTTCACCTGCCACTCCGGCAAGAACAAACTACTCGCGGCGCAATTGTTCGCGCACGAGCTGTCGGTCGACCTGTTCCAGATCGATCTCAATCGCATCGTCAGCAAATACGTCGGCGACACCGAGAAGAACCTCGACGCGCTGTTCAAGGCTGCCGAAGCCTCCGACGCGGTGCTGATGTTCGACGATACGGATCACCTGTTCGTCGACGGTGAAGCGTCCACCGAAGATTCGGGCCGCTTTCCCAATCTCAACATCGCGCAGCTGCGACAGCGCATCGAGGCCTACGACGGCATCGTGGTGCTGTGCGCGGATGACCGTTCGCATGTCGACCCGAAGGTCGCACGGCAGTGCGACGAGGTCGTCGAGCTCTCCGACGACTAACTAAAATGGTGGTACCGGGAAGGGGTACTTTTTTTTGTTGTCATCAGTCCCACACCTGTAGTCCGCAAGGACCACAGACGTGTGGGCTGGCACCTACGCGGCATACGCCCGCAACCCTGCATCTACGTTTTGCCGCAACGGCAATGATGCGCTCCGCCGGCACCGAGTATCGGTGTCATCAACAGCGGAGAAGTCGATGCTTCACTACGCAGTCATCTTTTTTGTAATCGCGCTGATCGCAGCTGTGTTCGGTTTTGCCGGCATAGCCGCGGGCGCAGCGGGAATCGCGAAGATCCTTTTCTTCGTCTTTCTGATCCTCGCGGTAGTCAGTTTCATTGCCAATACGGCTCGGAGATAAGAGGTCCATATGCAGAAGTCAAAAGGTTTTATCAGTGCGGTCGTAATGGTCGTCACCCTGGCGATGGTTGCTTGCGCTTCCACGCGCACGCAGAAGTCGGCGGGTGAGCAGGTTGACGATTCGGTGACCACTGGCCGTGTCAAATCCGCCCTCATCGCCGATCCGGTCACCAAGGCGTACCAGATCGATGTTGAGACGTTCAAAGGCACGGTCCAGCTGAATGGATTTGTCGACTCCGCCGCGAGCAAGTCGCGCGCTTCGGAAGTCGCCAAGAGCACCCGCGGCGTGCAGTCCGTTCACAACAACCTCACGGTGAAGACCGCTGACCGCGAAGGTGAGCAGGTTGTCGACGACAATGTCATCACCGCCAAGGTGAAGGCGGCGCTCGCCGGCGATTCGCGCACCAAGGCGCACCAGGTGAATGTCGAGACGCACGAAGGCGCGGTGCAACTCTCGGGTTTCGTGGACAACGCGGAAGCGAAGTCGACGGCCGGTGAGCTGGCTCGCGGTGTTGCTCAGGTCCGCTCGGTGGACAACCAGATCGACGTCAAGAAATAAGCTTCGCAGAAGCTGACAGTGACAGGGCCGGAGTGGCGACACTCCGGCCCTGTTTTGTTTTGACCTACAGGAATAGGGCGCCACTTCCGACTTTCAGCCCGGTTCCGGGAACGCACAGTGGCGTTTCCCGCGGCCCCTCCGTGGCCTTCCCCACCAAGGAGATTGAGATGAAAAGCGAGAATCGCATAGAACGTTTCACTACCCACTGGCAGCAGAACTTCAAGAACGAACCGTATTACAGCAGTCGGTACTCCTGGGAGGATTTCGATCCGGCGTACCGTTATGCCTACCGGTCGTACGAGGAGAACCCGCATGTGAGCTTCGAAGATCTCGAGACTCGGCTGGAGGCGGGCTGGGATATCGCCAAGGGCAAGTCGAAGCTTGCGTGGGCGGATGCGCGCCAGGCCATCCGTTCCGCCTGGCACAGTGTCGAGCGGGTGATTCCCGGCGACGCGGATCGCGACGGGCGCTAGTTGGAACAGCGCCGGGGAAAAGGGGACATTCCTGTTTTTCCCGCCGCGGGAAAACAGGAATGTCCCCTTTTCCCGTTCCCGGCACCAACTACTTCACAACCAGTACTGCACCGGCAACCACATCAATTCCCTGAAGCGCTCCAGTAAACCGCGCTTCTTCCAGGCCGCGAGCGTGATCTGCCTGGAGTCGGCCAGGTCGGTATCGAACATGCGCGACATCTGTTGCGCAAAACCCTGGTCGATGACGCAGACACTGATCTCGTCGTTATGCACGAAA
Source organism: Steroidobacteraceae bacterium (assembly GCA_035995425.1). GTDB lineage: Bacteria > Pseudomonadota > Gammaproteobacteria > Steroidobacterales > Steroidobacteraceae > CADEED01. The sequence goes on along the minus strand of DASYKM010000190.1, from coordinate 36,212 downwards.
CTGCGCCAGTCGAAATTGGTGGAGCCTATCGATGACCAGACGCCGTCGACCACGATGCTCTTGGAATGCAGGAACGCGCTCTTGAGCTCGTACAACTGCACGCCGCTCTTCAACAGCTCGTCGTAGTGCGCGCGGCCGGCATAGAACACTCCGGAGAAGTCGCTGTACGACGGCAGGATGATGCGCACGATCACCCCGCGCTGGGCCGCGGCCATGAGCGCCTTCTCGAGCGTTTCATCGGGTACGAAATAGGCCATGGTGACGTCGATGCGGCGCTGCGCATACGTGATCACCGAAAGAAGCGTGGCGTAGATGTCGTTGGTTTCGTCACGCGGCGTGCTCGCGACGATCTGCACCAGGGTGCTGCCGGCGCTCACCGCCTGCTCGGAGAAAGGCGGCTGAATTTCCCCGGGACACTTCGCCTCGCTCCACGTGCCACGGAACAGGCGCTCGAGCTGCCTGGCGGCGGTGCCGTGAATGGCGACGTGGGTGTCGCGCCAGCCCTCGTGCAGTGAAGTCTGCCTCGACATTCCGCGGCGGCGCGCCTGCCGGGAAGCAATGCGATAGGCCTGGCTGAAATTCACGCCGCCGGCGAAGGCAAGATTGCCGTCGACCACGACTATCTTCCGGTGATCGCGCTGGTTGAGGCCGGCAAATCGTTCGTCGAGTGGATTGAGCGGATTGAAGGCGCACAGTGCAATGCCGGCCTCGCCCAGGCCACCGAGGAATTTCTCGTCGGTGGTCAAGGAGCCCACGGCGTCATAGAGCACGTACACATGTACGCCACGCGCGGACGCGGCGGTGAGCAAGGCACTCAGCGTGCGGTCCCCGGACGACGCCTCTTCGAAGATGAAGCTCTCCACGAGGATGTAGTCACGCGCCTGTTCAATGGCGGCGAACATGGCTTGATAGGTGCGCGGCCCGTCGATGAGCAAATCGACGCGGTTTCCAGTGAGCAATGGCGGCGCGCCGATGTCACGCATGGCGGCGAGATGGTAGTCGAGCAGGGCGGTGTCGCCGGTGGCCGCGAGCTGGCGCGTCATGCGTATGCGCGCGGCGCGGCCGATCATGCCGTCGGCGCTTTCGATATCGATGGGGGCGCGCGAACGCGACAAGGGCAGCGTGCGCGCGAATTGCATTTCAGGAAGTACGTGGCATCCGGCGAGTGCGCAGCAGAGGCCCGCTAATACGAGCCAACCCGTCCACCGGCCCGAAGGACGGTGGACGGATGGCTCGGTGGTCGTATGACGCGAATTAATCTCGAGGGGAGGGGCTCGTCGCGTCACGCTTCCACTTCTCCACTAGACGGGACTGAGTATCGATCGTTCCCTCGCGCAACGCGCGCGGATGGCGCGCCGTCTGCGCGTCGGCGCAGTCCTACAACTCCTGCGCTGCAAATCCGAGTGTGAGCCCATGAGACGCAGTCCATCCTGCAGGTCAGTCAAAGGAGTTCTCATGCACGCCCCCGCAAACCAGCCGGAGTTTCAAACAGCCGTGGACCCCGCCATCGAAGAATTGAATCGCATCGTCGACCAGGCTGAAACACTGCTGCGTTCGCTCGGCGAACAAGGCGGCGAAGCCGCCGAAGCCGTGCGCGAACGAGTCACGCAGACGCTCAACCAGGCGCGGGCCAGGCTTGCGGCGACCGCCGGCGAGGCGGAACAGGTGGCGGAGAATCTCGCCGACCGCGCCGACGGCTACGTGCGCAACAACCCCTGGCAGGCCGTGGCCCTCGCGGCTTTGTTAGGTGGCGTCGTCACGCTGCTCATTTCCAAGTCGGTGCGCCGCCCGTGACGCATGCCGCCGATGCCGATCGGCCGTTGCCGGCCGAAGACGATGAATCCGGCTCGGCGCGCGCGCTCACGCTGCATCTGCTGCGCATGCTCGAAACGCGCATGGACGCGGCCGGCATCGCCTTGCAATCGGAGGTGCAGTCCTTCTCCGCGCGCCTGCAGCTTCGCCTGCTGGCGGCCGGAGCGCTGTTCCTCGCCATCTGGGCTGGCATCGTGCTGCTGGCGATCGCATTGCCGCCTGCGTGGCGCATCCCGGTGCTGTCGGCGGTGGTCGCGTTGTTCGCGATCGGCGCCGTCTGGTCGCAGCTCGCCGCGAATCGCAAGGTCTCGTCCAACGATGTCGGCTCGATGACCTGGTTCCTCGACGGACTGAAGCTCGACCTGGACGTGTTGGCGCGCAGCCTGACGAAATCGCCTGCGCAGCAGACACCACCGCCCGCGGACCGGAGTGAGCCCAATGATCTCGCCGCTTGATCGCGCGCGCCTGCTCGACGCCGAGATGCAGCTGCAGCGCGCGTGGCTCGAGCTCAATCTTCGCGAACTGTCGAGCACGGTACGCTCGTCGCCGTGGGCGAAGCTGCAGCCGCTCAAGCTCGGCATGATGGGCCTGTCGCTGTTCAAACATCGTTCGATGTGGGTCGCGGCTATCAGCCTGTTGATGAATATCTATCGGCGTCGCGCCCTGAAGGAGAAATCATGAAATCGGATCTCAAGGTCAAGAATCTGCGGCAGCCCACCGACGGCGACCAGGCGTTCCTCTCCGACTTGAGCGAGCTGCGCAAACGCGCGCGCGAGCAGATGATGAAGGGCGCCATCACGCCTAGCTACCCGGAAGCGGATCGCAAGGCGATCGCCGAGCTGCTGAACACGGCGCTGGCCACCGAGCTCGTCTGCGTGCTGCGTTACAAGCGCCACTATTACGTCACACATGGCATTCGCGCCAAGTTCGTTGCCGCCGAGTTCCTCGAACACGCCGGCGAAGAACAGGCGCACGCCGACCAGATCGCCGAACGCATCGTGCAGCTTGGCGAAGACCCGGATCTGAATCCGGCAACGCTGTTGTCACGGGCGCATTCGGAATACGATGAAGCCACGTCGCTGCGGCAGATGCTCGAGGCGGATCTGTTCGCCGAGCGCATCGCCATCGAAAGCTATCGAGAAATGATCACTTTCATCGGCCCGCGCGATCCCACCACTCGCCGCATGCTCGAGTCCATCCTCGCCCAGGAAGAAGAACACGCCGAGGACCTCGTTGATTTGCTCGAGGATTTGCCGAAAGATTGATGTTTGGCGATAACGGCCCTGACACGGGCCAGTGGGTCTACATGCATGAATCCGATGACCAGAGGGAGCGGGAGCTCGAAGTGCGCGTTGCCACGCGCACCGAAGAACTCTCGTCCCTGTCCACGCATTTGTTGCGCCTCGCGGAGACCGAGCGGGCGGCGCTTGCCAAGGAGCTGCACGACGAGCTCGGTGGACTGATCACCGCCGCGAAGATGGACATGTCGTGGCTGGTGGCCCGCCTCGGCGGGTCGCTCGACGCCGAGTGCACCGACAAGGTCAACTCCGTCATGCAGATGCTCAACCAGGCGATGGTACTCAAGCGCCGCGTGGTCGAAGATCTGCGCCCCTCGCTGCTCGATCACTTTGGATTGTCGGTTGCGTTGCGCAGCCATTTCGACGAGCACTGCGCAAGCGCCGGCATCGAGTGCGTGTCGACGCTGCCGGAGGAAACCGTCGATCTCGACTCCGTGGCGCAGCTCACGCTGTTTCGTGTCGCGCAGGAAGCGCTCACCAATATCATTGCGCGTGGCGGCGCCAGGCACGTCGAAGTGGTCATCGAACCGGAGGATGACGGCTACGTGATGCTGATAGGCGACGATGGCGCGCTCATGGATACCGACCTGGCCCGCAGCATGCCCAGCATGCGTCACCGCATGGTGGGCGCCGGCGGCACCGTGGAAGCGGAAGCCAGCGCCGGGCAGGGCAATCGAATCAGGGTTTACGTCCCGAAATCTGCTGCAAGATCGGCATGAGCTGATCGATCTCGCGCATCTTGTCGAGGAAGTGGTCCGCGCCGGCGGCCATGCAGCGTTCGCGCACCGTCGGCAGGTCGTAGTTGGTCAGCACGATGATCCACACGTGGGCGCCGTCACCCTTGTCGCGGTTGCGCGCACGAGCGGCGCGGATGACGCCGATGCCGCTGCCAGGGCGCAGCTCCACGTCGACCACGATGGCGTCGTAAGGCACCGAATCGAGCTTTTCCACGGCTTCGGCTTCCGCCGAGGCGAGCCCGGTCACCTTGAAGGCCGGGTACTGCGACAACATGCTCTCGAGCCGGCTGCGCAGCAGCGGCGAATCCTCTACGAGCAGGATCCGCAGCGGCTTGCCGGGTGCGCCGTTGGGCCGCACCGCATCGCTCGAGCTGTGGCGTTTGTTATCCGCCGTTGTACCGGAAGTCGGTTGCAGGGAAGGGGGCATCGCCTCATCCGTGGCGCCAGATGGCTAACTATTGGACGAGATTATTCCTCAACGCATAAGTGGTGATGTCAGCATTGCTCTTCATTGACATCTTTTCCAGGATGCGACTGCGGTAGGTGCTCACCGTCTTGACACTCAGAAACAGGCGGTTGGCGATCTCGGACACCGACTCACCCTGTGCGAGCTTGCAGAAGATCTGGAATTCGCGTTCGGACAGGATGCTGTGCAGAGGCGCGTTCGGATCGCCGCGCACGCCGGCCACCAGCAGGTCGGCGAGCTCCGGCCCGACATAGCGTCCGCCGCGGGCAACCGTGCGGATGGCACGGAACAGCTCGGACTCTTCAGTGCCCTTGCCGACGAAGCCGCTGGCTCCGCCGCGAAGTACGTTCAGACCGTATTGCGCTTCGGGAAAAGCTGAGAGGATCAACACGCCGACGGACTCGTAGTGCGCCTTGGCGTGTTTGAGCACGTCGAGGCCGGACACGTCCGGCAGCGACAGGTCCAGCAGCAACACATCGATGGTGTGTTGTCTGAGCTGTTCCATTGCTTCACGGCCCGACCCTGCTTCGGCGACTACCGAAAGGTCAGGTTGACCGTTGATCATGGTTCGAAGGCCGGCCCGTACGACCATGTGATCGTCGACGATCATGACTCTGGTGCGATTCATGGGCCGGGAAGTCTCCACAACTTGTTGAGTTATCTCGTGCATGGGCAAAGTCTACCTTTGTGAGGTGCTGCGCCTGTCCGTCATACCGGCGGTACCGCAGTCAGATGTATCCTACACCGCAGTTGCGAGCGCGCCGCCCGCAAATCTTTCTTCGGCGGCCGGCCAGTCGATGATGTTCCAGAACGCGGCGATGAATTGCGGGCGCTTGTTCTGGTATTTCAGATAGTACGCGTGCTCCCAGACATCGAGGATCACGACCACCGTCGAGTCGCTGCTGCGCAGCACCTCGTGATCCTTGAGATCCACGATCTTCAGTTTCTTCGTGGCGTAATCCTGCGCCAGCGCGACCCATCCACTGGCGAAGTGCCGGGCTGCCGCATCGGAAAATTTCGTGCGGAATGTATCGAAGGAGCCGAACTCCTTGCTCAGCGCATCGCCGAGCGCGCCGCGCGGCGCGCGTGCCGATGCGGATGCCGGCGCCAGCGTCCGCCAGAACAAATCGTGATTCAAATGTCCGCCGCCATTGTTCCTCACCGCCGCGCGAATTCCTTCCGGCAATGAATCCACTCCGCGCAGCAATTGCGCGAGAGTCAGGCGCTGCAGGTCGGGCTCCGTGGCGAGCGCCTCGTTGAGCTTCTTCACGTAGGTACCGTGATGTTCACGATGATGAATGCGCAAGGTCGCGGCATCGAAGTGCGGTTCGAGCGCGTCATCGGCGTAGGGGAGGTCGGGCAGGCTGAATGGATAAGTCTGACGAGATGCTTCGGCCGTCACAGGAGTTCTCCTTGGTAGCTAGTACATGGATCATGCGCGCGCCTTGCCGCCGGGCGAATCGTCGTCGCGCGAGGTATTCGGTAAGACGATTCCGATCCCCGCGGGCCGACGGAGAGAACCCACACTCATGGGGGGTCATGCCTGAGTGTGGTGCAAATCCGCAACCACTAATTTCGCGTCCGTTCAATCAACTCAAGGACGCAACACATGAATGTCAAAATCGCCGCGGCATTCGCCGCATTGTCAGTCGCGACGGTGCCAGCCGCCTTTGCCGACGAGAACGCGGGCTGGTACCTCGGTGGTGGTATCGGCAAGTTCAATGCGGGCATCGACGACGTTGACCAGCTCGATAATGCCGTCAATTCCTGGGACGAAGACGATACGGCGTACAAGCTCTTCACCGGCTATCGCCTGAACAAGGTGCTGGCGTTCGAGCTCGACTACATCAATCTCGGCGAGCCTTCGGGCGCCGTGGTGCCGGGCTTCAACGTCGACACGTCCGTGGATGGCTTCGCGCCTTATGTGGTCGGCACGATTCCACTCGGCAAATGGTTCGAGGTCTACGGGCGCCTTGGCTACTATTTCTACGATGCCAATCGCCGCGAAGACACCGCGCTCAATGGCCAGGTGAGCTTCAAGGAAGAGTCCGAGGATCTCGTCTGGGGTGCCGGCATCGGCGCGAACATCGGCGAGAAGCTCAACTTGCGTTTCGAATACGAAAGATTCGATCTGCAGGGGCTGGACGACTCCGACTCGCTGTGGCTGACCGCGGCCTGGCGCTTCTAGCAAGGACGCCGGGCCGCCTCATCAGGCGGCCCGGCCTCATGCGGTGGCGCGCTTGTCGCGTATCGCGTCGAGCAGCAATTCGAAATCACCGCTCTTGGCCACGTAGGCGTCGGCCCCGGCGGCCAGCGTGTGGCGAATCATTTCCGGATGCGCATGTCCGGAAAACACCACGATCGTGATCTTGCTGCCGTTGCTGCGGACTGTACGCAACAAGTCGATGCTCGATCGCCCCTGAAGCTCGAGATCGAGCACCAGCACGTCTGCCTTGTGTTCCGTGGTGCTCGAGAGCACCGCGTCGACGTCGCCCGCTGTCCCCACGCACCTGAGATCGGGCTCCGCGGAAATCAACGTGACCAGCAGATCGCGCAGATCTTCGTTGTCTTCGGCGATCAATACACGGAGGGGAGGCGCGTTCATGACGCGTGAATCCTACCTGCGGATACGTGATGGGCGTGCATTGTCGCAGGCGACCGACGCGCCAATCAATCGGGAATTCGACCTCTCAGGAGGTTTCTGCCCGCTCGCGTTCGAGAATCCATGCCAGCAGCGGATCCCGCGCTTCGCGCTCGGCGCGCAGGCAGTCGATGGCGGCGCGCAATTCACGGAGGCGATCGAGCTTGTCGGGACCCGGCGTGGCCTCGAAGGACGCAGGCTCGAAATACGCGATTCGCGCGCTTCGAACATTGAGCTGGGCCATTTCCGTGACACTCCGCATCGGTCCTTGATGGCTCGAAGTCTCGCAAATGCGCAGGGGAAACAGATCTGCGCGTCAGCTGATTGTGGCGTAGGACTGCGCCGCAGCAGGGATTTCCGCGACGGAATCCGGGTTCTAATCGAGACCTGAAGGAGGTTCCCATGGCCAAGCAGAAGATTCAGGGCGAGGGCGACTACGAGGCGACCCGCCGTTATCGCAAGCGCACTGATGAGTTCCTGGAGAACAACGACGTCGAAAAGGCGGCGTTGCGCGCCGCGCCGGCGACCAGTCGCGAAGCCGAAGACATGAAGGCGGCGGAAGCCGCCGGCAGGCGTCGCGCGAAGGGTGAAGACCCGGCGATCCGCAGGCGGGCGGCGCCACGCGTCGAGCCGTCCACGCGCGGCAAGACGAGTCGCCGTTGAATGCGCAGATGAGTGGTTAGGCGAAGAAACGGCGCAGCGCCTGATAGGTCGCCTCAGGCGCTTCCTCGGCGAGCATGTGATTGCTCTCGATGCCTTCGCCCTGCACGTCGTTCGCCCAATCCTTCCAGATAGCGAGCGTGTCGTACCACTTGGGAAGCACGCCCTTGTTGCCCCACAACACCAGCGTCGGGCATTCGATCTTGCGAGTGCCGCGATCGGCCTGATCCTGTTGGAAGTCGACGCTGACGGCCGCGCGATAGTCTTCACACATCGCGTGGATGGCGGCCGGATCGCGCGCGTTCTGCAGGAAATCCTCGTAGGCCTCGAAGTCGGATGATCCCTGGCCATGACGGAACAGGAACGCGATGGGATCGGCGCTGATCATGCGCTCCGGCAGCGGATGAGCTTGCGCGAGAAAGAACCAGTGCCAGTAGCCCATGGCGAAGCGCCAGTCCGCGCGGCGCAGTGTGTCGCTCGTGGGCACGATATCGAGCACCGCCAGTTTGCTGACCGCCGCCGGCGAATCGAGCGCCAGGCGATAGGCGCAGCGCGCGCCGCGATCGTGGCCGGCGACGTAGAACTTGTCGAAGCCGAGCTTCTTCATGACTTCGAGCTGGTCGCGCGCCATGGCGCGCTTGGAATAGGTTTCGTGGTTGGCGCTCGACTCCGGCTTGCTGCTGCCGCCGTAGCCGCGCAGATCCGGACAAACAACCGTGTAGTTTTCGGCGAGCCGCGGCGCCACCTTGGACCACATGGCGTGGGTCTGCGGAAAGCCGTGCAGGAGCAGGAGGGGTGGGCCGTTGCCGCCGTGCCGAAGGCGGATTGAGACCTCGTCGGTCTCGATTGTTGTCAGCGTAAATCCATCGAACACGACACCCTCATTTCAGACCTACCGCGTGGCGACGACCTGGAAGCGTCTTGCGACTCTTTCGCCCGCGTCGTCGACCAGGGTCAGTATGTGCTCGCCGGGGTCCATGTCCAACGACTGCTGATGAAAAGTGTGCGTTTCCCCAAGGTATTGACCATCGAGATGCCAGTAGATCGTGGCCTCACGCCGCCGGGAAACCGCCTCGAAAACCGTGCGCCCACGGCTGCCGTCGAGCTCACGGGGGATGAGCACGCGCGCATTCGCATCCGGATAGAGCAACGCGAGCGAGGCGCGCGCCGAATTCGCCGCCGCGCAGTCGGCGCGAAGCGCGGGCAGCGGCCGATATTCGGCGTGCGTACGACGAAAGTAGAACTCCTCGCCAGGCGGCAACACGAACCAGTTTGCCTGCCGCATGTTGCCCGGCGACTCGCAGTCGCTGTCCACACGTTGTTTGTTGCCGTCCAGGTTCACGCGCAGGTTGTGAGGGCTGAGCGCGTCGAAGTGGCTGTCGCGCGGCACCAGCATGCGCGTGACCTCACAACCGTCGATGGCGAGAAAACCATCGTTCGCGCAAACCTCCATCGTGCGCAAGGCGTGCGTGGGCAGGTCGAACCACGGGCTCGCGGGCAGTCCGTTGAAGAGAGCGAACATCAGCGGGGCCGCCATCGCCGAGCCGGTGAGGCCGGGCCGGCCTTCGCCGTTGGCGTTGCCCACCCAGACTCCGACGGTGTAGCGACTGCTGTCGCCCACCGCCCAACCGTCGCGCAATCCGAGGCTGGTGCCGGTTTTCCAGGCAATCGCCCGGCTCCCGGCAAAGTTGCGCCAGTGACCTTCCTCGCCGGGACGCGGTACCTCTAACAAAGTGTCGAGCGTGAGCCAGGCCGCTCCGGTGCCGATGGTCGAGGGGCCGCGTTCCGTCGCGGCGGTGTCGCGCAGTACGCGCAGCTCATGAAACCGCGGCGCGCGTTCGGCGGCACCGGCGCGCGCGATGCCCGCAAGGCTTGCGTACATCGACGACACGTCCCAGAGATTGCCCTCGGCGCCGCCGAGAATGAGCGTGAGTCCGTAGTCGTCCGCCTGGCGCGTGAGCGTGCTCATGCCGGCGGCGCGCAGCAGGTCGGCGAAACGCGCCACGCCGTAGGTCTTGAGCATGCGCACCGCGGGTACATTGAGAGAGTGTGCCAGGGCTTCGTCGGCTGGCACCGCGCCCCGATACTGATGGTCGAAGTTCTCGGGCGAGAATCCGTCGTAGTGCGTCGGCACGTCCGGCAGGAGCATGCGCGGCGTGAGCGACCCATCCTCGAGCATGGCGGCGTACAGCATCGGCTTGAGGATGCTGCCGGTGCTGCGCGGCCGGCGGATGATGTCGACGGCGTGGCCGCGCGGCAGTTCGTCGGTGGCGGCGGAATTGCCGACGTAGGCCAGCACTTCGAAGGTCGTGTTGTCGACGACGAGCGCGGCGGCGTTGAACACGTTCTGGCGCGCCAGCGCCGCCGAGTGCTCGCGCACCTGCTGGCTGGCGCTGGCCTGCAGACGCGCATCGAGCGTGGTACGCAGCCGATGGCGATCGGGATACTGCGCGCGGAGCGTATCGAGCAGGTGCGGGGCCAGGTCCGGCAGGTCGTGCGGCTGATCGATCAGCGGTTCGCTCAAGGCGAGCGACAGGTCCATTGCCGCAAGGTCGCCCGAGTCGTGCAGGCGGCGCAGCAGGCCGTCGCGCTTGAACTGCAGCCGATCCCGATTGCGTTGCAGATTGACCAGCGCCGGGTTGTTAGGCAACACCGCAAGCGTAGCAGCCTCGGCCCACGACAGGTCGGCGGGAGCACGGCCGAAATAGCGCCAGGCCGCCGCCTCCAGGCCCACTACATTGCCGCCAAAAGGAGCGTGCGAGGCGTACAACGCCAGGATTTCGTCCTTCTCGTAGCGACACTCGAGGCGCAGCGCGAGCAGGGTCTCGACCGCCTTCTCGCCGTAGCTGCGAACATCGCCGCGGCCATCGCCCGAGCGCGTCAGACGTGCGAGCTGCATGGTGATGGTGCTGCCACCGCTCACCACGTGCCCGGCGCCAAGGTTGAGTCGCAGCGCTCTTGCCATTGCCAGCGCGTCCACGCCCAGGTGCGAGTCGAAGCGCTTGTCCTCGTAAACCAGGACGGCCCGCCGGAACTTCGGCGGCACCACGGCAAGCGGCGGAAAGCGCCACTGTCCGTCGCTGGCGATCCGCGCGCTCAGCAGCGTTCCGTCACGAGCCTCCACCACGTAGGAAAGCGGTTGATCGAACAGGACCGCCGGCAGCAGCCGGAAAAACGCGATGCCGGCGCCGAGCGCGGCCACCAGCGCCGCCGCGAGCCAGCGGCGGCGCCGGAAGCAGGCGGCACGGATGCCGCGCAGGCGTTTCAGCGCTGCGGTGCGAGCACTTCGACCCATTGTCCCTTCTGGCGTGCGTGTTGGGTGGCGTCGTACATGGCTTCCACACCGGTGCCCGGTAGATAGAACCGGCCGAGGTAGGCGGCGTTGAGGCGCGTCTCGAAGTAGATGGCTTCGCCGGCCGCCAGGCCGAAGTAGCGCTGCACGCGATCGTCGCGGATGTCGAGGTACTCGGGACCACGAATCTGGCTGCGCCAGATGGCGGGGGCCCACCAGAATCGCTCACGCGCGTTGTCTTCGCTTCGGGTGCCGTCGGTGTCGGCATTCTCGAGCCGGTCGTTGCGGATCTCCCAGCCCGCCGGAACCAGCTCGCTCAACGCCAGGTTCTCGAGCGGGCGCTTGCCGAGGTTCTTCACCGCGATCTGCGCGATGAGGTCGCTGCCCTGCGCCAGCCGGCGAACGTTCACCGCATTGCCGTCCGCGTCGGCATACGTGATGTTGACCGACAGCCCGTTGGCCGAGGAGTCTTCCTCGCCGCTGCGCGGCGTGGCGCGCACCACGGCGGTCGCATACAGCTTGCGGTCCGACGTGTTGGTGAGCGTCAGCGGCATTCCGGCGGCGGCCGGCGCCGGTAGTTTGATGCTCGACAGCGGCGCATCGCTCTTCACCGGCTGCGTCGGTGACTTGCCGGTGGAGTAATCGAAGCTGAAGCCGGTGAACGGCTTCGTGCCGGTGTTCTGTGCCACCGCCACCAGCGCGAAGGCCACCGACTGCGTGCTGTACCAATCGCCGCTGGACAGTTGCGCCGCCACATCCTCGAGCAGCGCGGTGGCATCGGCGTCGCGGCCCAGCAGCGTGAGACCCTGCAGCACGATGGCCCGGTCGCGCAGCAGCGAGCCGAACGTATACGGATTGCCCTCCACGAACACGAAGGCCTCCAGCCGGTCGTTGTTCACCAGTGCGCGTGCCACGTCGGCCTTGCCGGCGAGCTTGTAGGCCGAGGCCAGCATCCAGCGTTCGCCGATCGACAGCGACGGCGTTTCGCGCAGGCGATTCATGGCGCCGATCTCGGGCTGCCCGGCGAGCGCCAGCGTGTACAGCCGGTACGCCTGCGCCGACCGCGCGGCCTCGACCAGCGAAGCGCTGAACATGCCGGGGTTGCCCAGATTGCGCGGGTTCCACTGCTGCGCCGCCGACTTCTGGTAGCGCAGCCACGAGGACTTCATGTCGCCGGGCAATGCGTAGCCGGCTTTCTCCGCTTCGAGGAAGAAGTGGCCCGCGTACGTGGTTCCCCAGTCGTTGCGCCAGTCGGGCTGATCACTCCACATGCCCGGCCAGTAGGCAAAGCCGCCGTTGGTATGCTGAAAGCTGCGCAGTCGCGCCAGACCCGCGCGCACGTTGCTCTCGACTTCCAGGCGGCGGCTCTGATCGAGCCTGATCAGCGCCGGTAGATAGACCTGCGGAAACACGCTCGAGGTGGTCTGCTCCAGGCAACCATGCGGATAGCCGATCAGGTACTCCAGGCGCTGCGAAAGATTGATCGGTGGCAGCGCCGATACTTCGAGCGTGGCGTTCTGGGTGCCTTCGAGACCGAAGCCCGCGAGACTGGGCTTCCAGCTTTCGCCGGGCGCGAGCGTGGCGCGCTGGAATCGCGAAGACGCAACGTTGGGCGCGCGAACCTCGAGCCACACATCGCTCTCGGCGTGATACTTGCCGCTGCTGGCGATCACGCGGATCTTTCCTTTGCCGAGCTGCGAACCCGAATGCAGCGTGAAGAAACCGAGCTTTTCCTCCGGCTGCGTGAAGGTGACGATGTTGGAAGGTGCGCTGGTGTTGAAGTGCTCGTCAGTCTGCACCTCGAGCCTGACGGATTTGATCGCCGTTTCACTCGCGAACACCGACACCGGCAACTGGAACTGCTCGTCGGGGCCGATGACGCGCGGCAGCGTGGGCAGGATCATCAGCGCCTGGCGCACGAACACCGACTTCTCCGCCGAGCCGAATGCGTTGCCGTCGCCGGCCACCACCATGACGCGCACCGCGCCGACATACTGCGGCAGCTCGACCACGTGCGTGCGCTTCTCGCCGGCCTTGAGCGCAAACGGTCCGAGAAATCGCACCACCGGCGGGAAGCGGGATTTGGACTCGTCCGGATTGGTCGCGGCGCTCGCGTCGCTGCCGCCGAGCGCGAGCAGGCGATCGAGCTCGCCGCCGTACGCGCCGGCCACTTCGTCGAACAGGTCCCAGGTCCAGACGCCGAGCGCCTCGCGCTTGTAGAACTCGCCGTGCAAGCTCGGCGTCTTGAAGTTGGTGAGCCCTAACAATCCTTCATCGACCACGGCCAGCGTGTAGTTCATCGCGCGGCCGGCAGTCTCGCTCACCACGACATTGGCCTTGGACTGCGGCGCCCACTCGGCAGCGGTGGTGACCACCGGCGCGAGGTTGGTCTGCGGGTCCACCACCTTGAGCGGGATGACGCCATACAACCGGATCGGCCGGTCGTTGGTCTTGCCGGCATGCGGCTGCACCAGGGTCACGGCCACATAGACGTTGGGCGCCATCGCCCCGGTGATCGGAATCGTCACGCGCTTCGCGCCCGCTTCGATCCAGCGGTGCTCGAGCAATGCGCTGCCGCTTTCCAGCGTCAGCAGGGCGCGGCCCTGCGAGCTCTCCGGCAACTGCACCGTGGCGGTTTCGCCGACCTTGTATTCCTGTTTGTCCGAGGTCAGCGCGAGGATGTTGGCCGCGGGTCCGGACTGATCGCGTGCGCTGCCGGCCCAGGACGGCCAGTCGATGTAGAACACGCGGCCGGTGCAGTGCCCGCCGTCTAGATCGCAGGCGCGCAGCAGATAGCGGCCCCATTCCGGGTACTTGACCTCGAAGGTCCACTGACCCCGGCCATCGCGCGTGGCGATGGTGTCCTGCTTGATGACCGCGGTACTCTCGCCCTGCGCGTATTGCGCGAGCGAGTCGCCGCTCTGCTCCCACCACCAGCGCCACTGCACCTTGTACAGCGACACCTGCAGTCGCGGCATGGACACCGGCGCGCCATCGAGGTCGAGCGTGGCGAGCTCCACCACGTGTTTCGTGTCGGTGAGCAGCATGTCGCGTGCCGCGTCACCCTTGGGAAGCCTGAGGCCCACGTATCGATCGAAAGCCGCGACGGTGCGGGTTTCGCGATTGATGCTGAACGCACCGCCGCGTTCGAACACACGCGTGACGAACGTGGCGTTGAGCATGCCGGGCACGTCGCGCGGCAAGTCCAGGTTCTTTTCGAACCTCACCGAGCCGTTGGCGTCGAGCTCGCCGTCGAACAGCGCAATGGGGGCGCCGTCGAAGGAACGCGCCGGATCGTCGAACACATAGTCGGCGTTGCGCGTGAAGTGGGTGGGGGCGGGCGTGAGGCGCACTTCGATCGCGGCTCGCAGCGATGCGGCGGTAGCTCCGCTCAGCCACTGCGAGCGGATGCCGCCACGGAGCGGCGTGCTCTCGAGCACGTCCTTGGACCCAAGGTCGAGGTCGATCTTGAGGCGGTTGGGCATGACCGTCTCGACCTTGAGCTGCTTGCCGAAGCTGGTGCCACCGATGATGGCGGTGGCTTTCCATTCGCCGGTGGGGGCGTCGGGCGCCGTCTTCAGCGTGAAGGCGTAGAACTGGCCCACCGGCGCCGCGTTGGTCAGCGTCTGCACCAGCTGGCCGCGCGGATTGCGCAACTCGAGAGTCACCGGGTGATTCGCGGGGAGCGTGTGGTTGCGGTCCTGCAGCGCGAAAGTCAGGTAGATAGAGTCGCCGGGGCGCCAGACGCCGCGATCGCCGTACAGGGCGCCCTTGATGCCGTTGACCACGGTTTCGCCGCCCACGTCGAAGTGACTGGTGGGCAGCGCCACGCCCTGTGCCACGCGCAGGTAGCCCTTGCGCCCCTCGGCGTCGGCGATCAGCGCGAATGGCTGGCCTGCGGTCTCGAGCTCCACCATGCCGTTGCCGTCGGTGCGTGCGCTGGCCAGCACCTGGTTCTGGTAGCTGATCGCCTTGATCTGCACGCCCGCCATGGGCTTTGCGGTGTCGAGCGCGGTAGCGACCGCGAATAGTTTGCCGCGCGTTGCGCGCTTGGCGATCAGCCCGATGTTGGAAGCCAGCAGATTGCGCGCCGCGCGGATGTTGCGCGCGTAGCGGTAGTAAGCCGGCTTGCACGGATCGTCGCGCTCTTCCCAGTTGATCTCGCCTTCGGAATATTCGTCCTGGTAGTAGTCCCAGTTGGATGCGTCGTAGCTGTCGCCATCCTCCTGGCTCGTCGGCGGGGGATCTTCCGCGGCCGAAGCTCCGGATTCGCCGGCACAGTCATACAGAGCGTCGCCGGGCGCGAGCGACAGCGTGAGCTGAAACAGCCCGCCCGGGTGTTTGCGCATGAGCTCGGTCACGTCGAGGTTGTAGCGCGTCCATTTGCCGGGAACCGGTGAGGCGAGCGTAATCGTCTTGCGCCACAGCACCCGACCGACGCGGCCGAGCTCCTGTGAGCCGGCGAGGGCATTCACCTGCAGGAATTGCGGAATATTCTCTTCGAACACCTGCAGCGCGGTCACCCGCACGGCGCGCGCGCTCACGGCCTCGAACGGAATGGTGAGCGCGGTGGCATCGGGCAGGATCACGCCGTTGCCGACGAACCGCACCTGCGGCTTGGTGTTGGTGAATTCGAGCTTGAATTCGCGCTCGCCGGTCAACGATGAGCCGGCGCGGCTGCGGATGTTGGGTTCGAGCGTGAGCGTCACTTCGCCCACCACGTTTTCGTTCACGTACAGCGTGAGCACGCTTCCGTCGATGGAGGTGGTGAACTCGCCTTGCGACAGCCGGATGAGGCCCTTGAGATCCTGGCGGGCGTCGATCGCGTCGGAGAAGTGCACCTGGATCTGCCGCTGGTCGTTGACCTGGCGCGCGTTGGCCTGTGTTACGGCGAATTCATCGAGCGCTGGAATGCGCGTGGTTTCTTCACCCGCGTTCTTCACGCCGAGTGGCGTTCCATCCCACCGCACCACCAGCTCCTGCTCCTGCCTGGTCCGCGTGATATTGCCGATGACGAAGTGATGTTCGTTCTCGCCGGCGGTCCAGGCGATGGGTACCGGTTTGCCATTCAGTGTGGCGGTCAGGACTTTCTCGACGCGTTCGCGGTTTTCAGCATCGGCGGTGAGTATCGAGCCGCGAAGGTTCATGAGCTCGTTGCGGCCGGATTCGACGTCGAGCCCGTAGGTGTCCACATTGAAATTCACGCCGAGCGTGGTCAGCGAAAATTCGAACGGCGCGATGCTCGCGGGAACTCCGCTGAGACCTTTCGCGTTCACGCTCACGCGATAGTCGGTGGCCGGTGTGAATTCGGTGTCGGGCCGCAGCAGGATTTCGCGACGGCTCGCGAAAACTGCGTGCGCCTTGACCGCGGGTTTGATCGAGATGTTGGCGGAGGCGTCGGTGCCGATGCGCGACTCGGGGATCACGTCGTTGATGAACAACACGCGAACCGGCGAGTGGCGCGAGATTGCGCCGCTGCTGTGCTGGCCGATCGCGGTTACCCAGGTGGGGTCCTGGGCGGCGGTGTCGGACTTGTTGGCCACCGGCGAGCTGCCGCTGCAGCTCAGACACAGAAGGGCGGCCGCCATGGCGAGCAGGGCGGATGAACGAATACGGATCATGGAAGCTCCGGCGGGGAGGGGTTTCGACGCAGGATCAGTTCAGCGCACGAAGCTGTCGATGGGGTGCGGCAATTGTGGCAAATCACGGAATTGACGCGCGCGTCCTTCCGCCTGAGACACTCTCAGGAACGGCCCCTGATGGGGCCCGACCGCACTATTTGACAGCCACTTCCTTGGCGGGAGTGATCCACACACCCTGCGCGAGCGTGGTGGCGAAGGCCGCGCCGACGATGCCGGCATCCGCGCGCAATGCCCCTAACTTGATCTTGGTAGGCACCCGAAGATCGTCGCAGAGGTCGGGGTGGTCGGCAGTGATACCGCCACACAGCACGATGAGATCGGGCCAGAACAACGCGTGCATGCGGTTCAGCACGTAGTTGAGCTCGGTCACGTAAGCGGCCCAGTCGAGCTTGCGCTCCATGCGGGCGCGGCCCGAGGCGCGGGCCTCCGCTTCCATGCCGTCGAACTCGAGGTGGCCGAGCTCGGTGTTGGGCACGAGCCTGCCGTCGACGAACAGCGCGCTGCCGATGCCGGTGCCCAGGCTCAACACGAGCACGGTGCCGTTTACATTGCGCGCGGCGCCGAACTGCACTTCCGCGAGTCCGGCGGCGTCCGCGTCGTTGATGGCAACCACTTTGCGTTTCAGTTTGGCGGCGGCGGGGTCGGCAAGCGGCTGGCCGATCCAGCTCTTGGCAACGTTGGCGGCGGTGTACACGGTTCCGCCGACGACGACGCCGGGAAAGGTAACTCCTGCCGGTAGATTCGCGGTGTCGTCGGGCACCGCCGCGGCCATGGCGTGCAGCATTTCACTGACCGCGGACATGGCGGGTGACGGCACCGAGTGGCGCTCGCCGATCAAGCATCCCTTGTTCAAATCGACGACGGCCGCCTTGATCGACGAGCCCCCGATATCAATACCAATTGCTTGTCGGTGCATTCCGCGGTAACTCGAAGCCATTGTGGTGCAGTGCGAAGAAGATGCAGCAAACGACCTTGGTAATCTGTGCCGCTCCTCGCGAGGTGCATATGATACCGGTACAAGGGCTCCGACATAGTTTTTGCATGCATTGTCGGGTCGTCAAAAGAAATGTCCTGAATTGTCTCGTGCTTTAGTAGAAGGTAGTTCGAGTGCTGAATGAGCCGCTGTTGGTGACGGGTGCGATCCTCAGGCGCGGATCGTTGCGCGCCGCGATTTACGACCGTTTGACCCGCTCGTTGGGCAAAGAGCCCGAAACCGCGACCCCGCGTGACATATACGACGCGTTATCGCTCGCGGTGCGAGAGGAATTGTCTGCACGATGGCTCGCCACCCAGCGGCGTGTTGCTCGGGCGCGTGTCAAACGTCTTTGTTACCTGTCGGTGGAATTCCTGCCCGGGCGTTCCCTGGTGAACGCACTCTCGAGCCTCGATGCTGAGCTCGTCGACGAAGCGCGTGTCGCCGTGGCCAGCATGGGTCACGACCTCGACGCGGTGATCGCGCTCGAAGTGGATCCCGGATTGGGCAACGGCGGTCTCGGCAGGCTCGCGGCCTGTTACCTCGATTCGCTGGCGACATTGCAATACCCGGCCACCGGCTACGGTATCCGCTACGACTACGGCATCTTCACGCAGTCCATCGATACCGACGGCGCACAACGAGAATCCGCCAGCACCTGGCTGCGCCTGCACAACGTCTGGGAAACACCGCGCTCGGATGCGCGTTACATCGTGCGCTTTGGAGGCCGCGTGCTTTCCACGCACGATGTGGGTGGCACGCAGCGTTCGCGCTGGGTTGAAACCCACGACGTGCTGGCCGTCGGTTTCGATCAGCTCGTGCCGGGCAATCGCAGCCCGACCGTCAACCATCTGCGCCTGTGGTCGGCGCGGGCGCTGCAGCCATTCCACATCGAGGATTTCAACGCCGGCAACTATTCCGCCGCCGTCGAAGATCAGGTGGAAGCGAAGAACCTCTCGCGCGTGTTGTATCCGGACGATTCCACGCCGCAGGGCAAAGAACTGCGCTTCAAGCAGCAGTACTTCTTCGTGAGCGCGAGCATCCAGGACATTCTCGCCACGCACCTGGCAGAGGAACGCACGCTCGAGGAGCTGCCGAGCGCGCTCGCCGTGCAGTTGAACGACACGCACCCGACGCTCGCCATTCCCGAGCTCATGCGGCTGCTGGTCGACCAGTACGACATGCCATGGCCACAGGCCTGGGAGATCTGCCGCAGCGTATTCGGCTATACCAATCACACGCTGATGCCCGAGGCTCTGGAAACCTGGCCGGTACATTTCTTCGAGCAGTTCCTGCCGCGGCACCTGGAGATCGTTTACCGCATCAACGAGGAATTCCTGCTCGAGGTGGAGAAGCGCTTCAAGGGCGACGGCGCCGCGAAGACCACGCTGTCCATCATCGGTGAGTCGAATGGGCGGCGCGTGCGCATGTCGCACCTGGCGGTGATCGGCAGCCACAAGGTGAATGGCGTCGCCAAGCTGCACTCCGATCTCATGAAGAAGACCATCTTCTCCGGGTTCGCGCAGATGTTCCCCGACCGCTTCACCAACGTCACCAACGGCATCACCGTGCGCCGCTGGCTCAAGCAGTCCAATCCGCGCCTGGCGCGTCTGCTGACCGAACGGTTGGGCAGCGCCTGGGAAAACGACCTCGAGGAAATCGAGCGGCTGCGCTGGGCGGCCGACGATCCGGCGTTCCGCGCGCAGTTCCGCGAGATCAAGCGCGCTAACAAGATCGCGCTCGCCGAAGAGGTGGACCGGCGTACCGGCATCGACGTGAGCATAGATTCGCTGTTCGACGTGCACGTGAAGCGCATCCACGAGTACAAGCGCCAATTGCTCAACATCCTCTACGTGATCACGCGCTACAACCGCATCAAGGCAAAGCCCGACGATCACTGGGTGCCGCGCACCGTGATGTTCGCCGGCAAGGCGGCGCCAGGTTATGTCCTGGCGAAGGCCATCATCCGACTCATTAATAATGTGTCGACCACCATCAACCAGGACCCCGCCACGCTGACCAAGCTCAAGTGCGTGTTCCTGCCGGACTACGAAGTGTCGCTGGCGCAGATCATCATGCCGGCCGCCGACCTCTCGCAGCAGATTTCCACCGCCGGCATGGAAGCTTCGGGCACGGGAAACATGAAGCTCGCGCTCAACGGCGCGCTCACCATCGGTACGCTCGACGGCGCGAACATCGAAATCCGCGACTCGGTCGGGGCGGACAACATTTTCATTTTCGGCATGACCGCGGACGAAGCCGCGGCACGCATGGCCGACGGATACCGCCCGCGGGAAATCGTGGCGGCAAACCCGGAGCTGGCCGCCACTCTCGAGATGATCCGCAGCGGTGCGTTCAATCGCGGCGGCTCCGGAGATGCGAACCTGGTGATCGACCGGCTCACTTCCGATGGCGAGCCATTCATGGTGCTCGCCGACTTCGCCGCTTATTGCGAAGCGCAAGACCGCGTCGACGAGCTGTACCTGCAGCCGGAGGAGTGGAGTCGCCGCGCCGTGCTCAATACCATCGGCATGGGACCGTTCTCCAGCGATCGCAGCGTTCGCGAATACGCCGAGCGCATCTGGAACATCCGATCGGTGATATAGAGGTTCATGGCCATACGTTCCGGAAAGCTGAAGAAAGACGAGATCACCGCGCTCGTAAACGCGACTCACCATGAGCCGCGTTCGCTGCTGGGTTACCACGAGTTTCCGCAAGGGTCGGGAGCGCCGCTCTGCGTGGTTCGCGTACTCGAACCCGGCGCGGAAAGCGTGGACGTATGTTGGGAAGACACTCCCGGTGAGCTCTATCCACTCAGGAAGATTCACGACGCGGGGCTCTTCGAGGGCAACATTCCGCACCGCCGTCCGGTCGTCCCGTACCGTCTGCGCGTACGTTTTCCTTTCGATCACGTCGTCCTGAAGCACGACGTGTATTTCTTCTCGCACGAACTGTCGGATTTCGATCTCTATCTGTTCGGGGAGGGTCGGCATTACGGGCTCTATCACAAGTTCGGCGCGCACCTGCAGGTGCGCGACGGGGTGGCGGGCACGCAGTTCGCGGTCTGGGCGCCGAACGCCAGGCGCGTGAGCGTGGTGGGCAGCTTCAACCAGTGGGACGGCCGCAAGCACGCCATGCAGGCGCGCGGCGGTTCCGGTGTCTGGGAGTTGTTCGTGCCCGACGTGGGCGAGGGCGCCGAGTACAAGTACGAAATACGCACGCAACGTAATTCGCTGCTGCTCAAGTCCGATCCTTTCGGATTCTTCATGCAGCGCCGCCCCGAGACCGCCTCCATCGTCGCGTCACTCGAGGGCTACCAGTGGAATGACGATCGCTGGCTGAAAGATCGCGGACAACGCGACTGGCGCCGTTCGCCCATCAACGTATACGAGGTGCACCTGTCGAGCTGGCAGCATTCCTGGGATCGCCAGCCGCCGTTCTTCACCTGGGCGGAAGCGGCCGAGCGGCTGATTCCCTACGTGCTCGACATGGGCTACACGCACATCGAGCTCATGGGCGTGGCCGAACATCCGTTCGACGGCTCCTGGGGTTACCAGGTGGTGGGCTACTTCGCGCCGACCTCCCGTTACGGCACGCCCAAGGAATTCATGGCGTTCGTCGACAAGTGTCACCAGGCGGGCATCGGCGTGCTGCTCGACTGGGTCCCGGGGCATTTTCCGAAAGACGCGCACGGGCTCGCCGAGTTCGATGGCTCGGCGCTGTACGAGCACGCCGATCCGCGCCTCGGCGAACACAGCGAGTGGGGTACGAAGATCTTCAACTACGGGCGTCACGAGGTGAAGAATTTCCTCGTCGCGAACGCGCTGTACTGGCTCGAGCGATATCACATCGACGGATTGCGCGTCGATGCGGTGGCATCGATGCTTTATCTGGACTACAACCGCAAGGCGGGCGAGTGGCTGCCTAACAAGTACGGCGGCCGCGAGAATCTCGAGGCGCTGGATTTCCTGCGCGAGTTCAACACCGTGGCGCATGGCAACCACCCCGGCGTGTTGACGATCGCCGAGGAATCCACGGCATTTCCCGGAGTCTCGCGCCCCGTCCACCTGGGCGGCGTGGGATTCTCGTTCAAGTGGAACATGGGCTGGATGAACGACACGCTGAGCTACTTCAGCAAGGATCCGGTGTACCGGCGGCACGAGCACAACAAGATCACCTTCTCGTTCATGTACGCGTGGACGGAGAATTTCGTGCTGCCGATCTCGCACGACGAAGTGGTGCACGGCAAGAAGTCGCTGCTCGACAAGATGCCCGGCGACGAATGGCAGAAGCGCGCCAATTACCGCCTGTTCCTTTCCTACATGACCGCGCATCCGGGCAAGAAGCTCATGTTCATGGGCTGCGAGTTCGGGCAGTGGCACGAGTGGCGCGAGCAGGAGCAGCTCGACTGGCAGTTGCTGCAGAAGCCCGAACATCGGGCGCTGCAGAGCCTCAATCGCGACCTGGCGAAGTTTTATCGCGAGCATCCGCAGTTTCACGGCAGCGATTGCGACGCCGGCGGTTTCCGCTGGACCGACATGCACAATGCCGACGAAAGTGTGTTCGCGTTCCTGCGCCAGGAGCATGGCCACGCGCCGATCGTCTGCGTGTTCAATGCCACGCCGGTGCCGCGCGACGACTACTGGTTAGGCGTGCCGGACGCCGGGCGCTACGAAGTGGTGTTCGATTCGGATCACCCTGGCTATGGCGGCTCGGGGTTCGCGGGCGTCCCCGGCTACGACGCGTTCGCGCACGTGGTGCATGGGTTTCCGCAGGCGCTGCGCATTCGCCTGCCGCCGCTGTCCGCCGTATTCCTCAGGCGCACGCCTTCATGAAGGATGGGGGATGAAGGACGGGTCGCCGGACTTGCTCGGAGCCACGTACACCGGAGACGGTGTGAACTTCGCCGTGCGTTCGCGCGCGGCCACGCGGGTCGATGTGTGCCTGTATGACGCCAGCGGCGAGCGCGAAACCGCACGGCTCACGCTGCCCGGCCGAACCGGCGCCGTCTACCATGGCTTCGTCGAGCAGGAGCTGGCGCGGGTCGGCACGCTGTACGGCATCCGTGTGCACGGTGCCTACGATCCGCGCGAGGGCTATCGCTTCAACGCCAACAAGCTGTTGATCGATCCGTGGGCGCGCGACATCGTGGGCGACGTGAAGTGGCATCCGTCGATCCTCGGTTACGACGCCACCGATGCCACCGGCGCGCGTCCCAGCCTTGCGGATAGCGCGGCCGCCATGCCGCGTTGCCGTGTCATCGACGGAAAGTTCGACTGGGAGGGCGACCGTCAGCCCGCGGTACCGTGGCGTGAAACGCTGATCTACGAACTGCACGTCAAGGGATTCACGCAGCTGCATCCCGACGTGCCGCCGGAGTGGCGTGGCAAGTACCTCGCGCTCACGGTGCCGGCGGTGATCGCCCACCTGAAGTCGCTCGGTGTGACCGCGGTCGAGCTGATGCCGGTGCACGCGCAGACCAGCGAAGGTTTCCTGCACGAACGCGGGCTCACTAACTACTGGGGCTACAACACGCTGTCCTGGTTCGCGCCCACCAATCGATTCGCGGTCAAGGACCCGGTGGTGGAGCTCAAGCAGGCGATCAAGGCGCTGCACAAGGCCGGCATCGAGGTGATCCTCGACGTGGTGTACAACCACACCGCCGAGGGCAACGAGCTCGGGCCGACGCTGAACTTCAAGGCAATCGACAACCGGGCGTACTACTTCCACCGCGCCAACGATCGTCGCTTCTACGACGACGTCACCGGCTGCGGCAACACCGTCTCCTGCGACCACCCCATCGTGCAGGCCGATATCCTGTCGTCGTTGCGCTATTTCGCGGAAGAATTCCGCATCGACGGCTTCCGCTTCGATCTCGCCACGGTGATGGGGCGCGATCGGTCGGGCTTCAATTCCAATTCACCGCTCTTCGCCATGCTGGCCGCCGATCCGGTGCTGGCTTACGTGAAGCTCATTGCCGAGCCCTGGGATCTCGGCCTGGGCGGCTACCAGCTCGGCAACTTTCCTGCCGGCTGGAGTGAATGGAACGATCGCTATCGCGACACCATGCGCGCCTTCTGGCACGGCGGTCGCCGCATGCTCGGTGGCTTCGCGGAACGTTTCGCCGGTTCGTCGGACCTGTTCCGCCGCAATGGCCGCAAGCCCACCGCCAGCATCAACTTCATCGCCGCGCACGACGGCTTCACGCTGCGCGACGCGGTGTCGTACAACGAACGCCACAACGAGGCCAATCTCGAGAACAACCGCGACGGCAGCTCCAACAACCAAAGCTGGAACTGTGGCGTCGAAGGCCCGACCGACGACCAGCACATCATCGCTTTGCGCCGCCGGCAGGTGCGCAACATGCTGACGACGCTGTTCTTCTCGCAGGGCGTGCCGATGTTGTTGGCCGGAGACGAGCTGTATCGCACGCAGGGCGGCAACAACAATGCCTATTGCCAGGACAACGAGGTCAGCTGGATCAACTGGGACGAGCTCAAGTCGGACGACTCGCTGTTGCAGTTCGTGCGGGCACTGGCGGCGCTGCGGCACGCGCGGCCGGAATTACGGCGCGATACGTTTCTGAAAGGGACACTGCAGGCCAGCCACGCGCGCGACATCTGCTGGTGGCATCCGGCCGGCCACGAGATGGCCGACCAGGAATGGAACAACCCCGATCAGCGTTGCCTGGGTGTCGGCGTCGGTGGCACCGCTTCGGCGCCGGAGCTGCTGCTGCTGCTGAATCCCACCGAAGCGGAATGCGAGTTCCACCTGCCGTCGTTCACGAGCGGCAGCGGCTGGGAGGTGGTGCTCGACACCGCGCATCCGGTCGGCGTGATGTCCGGATTCCGCCTGCCGGCGGGAGCGGTGAAAGTGGGGCCCTACCAGACACTGGCGTTACAGCGTGTCCTCTGACGATCTGAGCCCGCTCATCGAACGGCTGGCACGCGCGCGCGGCATCGGCGATGCCTATCATTCCTATAAAGGCGAGCTCAGGCATTTCAGCGTGGCGACCAAGGCGGCCATTCTGCGCGCCATGCATTGCCAGCTCGACGATGCGGCAACGATCACCCGGCAGATTCACGAGTCCGAGGCGGCGCATCCGCGCGGCTTGCTGGACGACGTGGTGGTTCTGCGCGCGGCAGTCCGCGCGGCGCGCGTGAATACACCTGCTGTCGAGCACAACGCACTGTTGCGCTGGACCGTGCATCTGGAGTCGGGCGGCACGCGCAGCGGCGAAGTGCGCGCCTGGGACTTGCCCGAGCGGGGATCGCACCAGCAGGACGGCAACTGGTACATGTTGCGGGACCTGGCGCTGCCGGCGGATCTGCCGCCGGGCTATCACCGCCTTGAAATCGATCTCGAGAACGCGGGGCGCGAGAGTTGCGCGCTCATCGTCGCGCCGGACAAATGCTTCGAACCCGAAGAGCTCGCGCGCGGCGCCAGGATCTGGGGCGTGGCGGTGCAGGTGTATGCACTGCGCTCGGACAACAACTGGGGCCTCGGTGACTTCACCGACTTGAAAGAGCTGCTGCGGCTGGCGGCACAAGCCGGCGCCGGCTTCATCGGCATCAGTCCCGTGCACGCGCTGTTTCCTTCCGATCCCACCTTGTATTCACCGTATTCGGCGTCGAGCCGTCACGCGCTGAATGTGATGTTCATCGACGTGGCGGCGGTCCTCGAAGTGCAGGGCTCGCGCCGCGCGCAGGCCATCATGTCGGACGCGGGCTTTCGCGCGCGGCAGGCCGCGGCGCGCGCGGCGACGCAGGTGGATTACGCGGCGGTCGCCAGTCTCAAGATGCCGGTGCTCCAGGCGGCGTTCGAGCGTTTCCGCACCGAACATCTCGCGCGGCACACGGCGCGAGCCGCGGCCTGCCGCGCTTTCTTGCGCGAGCGCGGTGAGGCGCTGCGCCTGCATACGCTGTTCGACGCCATCGACGGCTATCTTCGCCGCCACCATGGCACCGCGGCCGGCTGGCACAACTGGCCGGAGGAATATCGCGATCCGCGCAGCAGTACGGTGCGCCGCTTCGCCGAGGAACATGCCGATGAAGTCGATTTTCACGGCTACCTGCAATGGCTCGCGTTCGAGCAGTTAGGAGCGGTGCGGGCCCTGGCGCGCGAGCTGCGCCTGAGCGTCGGCATTTACGGTGACTACGCCGTGGGCGTGAACGCCTCGGGCTCGGAAACCTGGTCGGATCAATCGTTGTACTGCACCGGCGCCGCGATCGGCGCGCCGCCCGATCCTCTCGGTGTCGGCGGGCAGGAGTGGGGCATTCCGCCGCAGGATCCGGCTCAGCTCCGGCGCACCGCCTACGCGCCTTTTGTATCGCTGGTGCGCGCCAGCATGCGGGCTTGCGGCGCGTTGCGCCTCGATCATGTCATGGCGCTGTTTCGCCAATGGTGGGTGCCGCGCGGATTCAAGTCGGCCGACGGCGGCTACGTGCACTATCCACTCGACGATCTGCTGGCCGTGGTGGCGCTCGAGAGCCAGCGTCAGCAGTGCCTGGTGGTCGGCGAAGACCTGGGAGTGGTGCCCGACGAGATCCGCCGCGCGCTGCCGCAATTCGGCGTCTACCACTACAAGGTAGTGCTGTTCGAACAGAAGGCCGGCGAGTTCGTCGCCCCCGGCAACTACATCCGTCACGCATTGGCGGTGGTCACCACGCACGATCTGCCGACACTGCATGGCTGGTGGAGCGGTCACGACATCGATTTGTGGGAAAAGCTTGGCTTCTACGCGCAGCCGGCGATCGGCGAGCGCACTCGTGCCGAGCGGCAGGTCGATCGGCGACGACTGTTGCACGCCCTGCAGCGCGAGGGCCTCTTGCCGGGTGGCGACGGCGCGGTGCCTGAATATTCGGCCGAGCTCGGCCGCGCGGTGCACGTGTATCTGGGCAAGAGCCCGACGGCGCTGGTCACCGTGCAGCTCGAAGACATGATCGGCATGCTCGAGCCCGTCAACGTGCCGGGTACCAGCTCCGAATATTCCAACTGGACCCGCCGCATGACCGCCAGTGCGCGCGAGATTTTCGCCCGGCCCGCGGTGCGTGATTTGTGCGCGGCGATGATCGCCAGCCGCCAGCACCGGATGGATAATGAGGGCAGCCCATGAGCGCACTGCTGCAATCGCTGATCTACACCGCCCAGCGGGCCGGCGGCGCCATCATGGCGATCCATGGCACTGACTTCTCCGTGCGCGACAAGGCCGATGCATCGCCGGTCACCGCGGCTGACGAGGCCGCGGAGAAAATCATCCTCGCCGATCTGGCATTGATCGCGCCCGATGTGCCGGTGGTCGCCGAGGAGTCGGTCGCGGCCGGGCGTGTGCCGGTCATCGCCGAGCGTTTCTTCCTCGTCGATCCGCTCGATGGCACGAAAGAGTTCGTGAGCCATCGCGATGAATTCACCGTGAACGTCGCGCTGATCGAAGACGGCGAACCGGTGCTGGGTGTGGTGTACGCGCCGGCGCGCCGCGAGCTCTTCTGGGGCGACGTACGCGCGGGCAAGGCCGGCCACATCGACGCCGATCCCGATGGCACCATGCCGTCGATGGGCAACGGTATCGCGGCGCGTGCGCCGCCCGCGCAGGGCCTGACCGCGGTCGCTTCGCGCTCGCATCGCACGCCCGAGACCGATGCCTTCCTGGCTAACTACCCGGTGGCCGAGTTCCGTTCCATCGGCTCCTCGCTCAAGTTCTGCCTGGTGGCGATGGGCGAGGCCGACATCTATCCACGCCTCGGTACCACCATGGAGTGGGATACCGCGGCCGGTCACGCGGTGCTGGCCGCCGCCGGCGGGTACGTGACCGGGCTTGCGGGCGAGCTTTTTCGCTACGCCAAGCCTGGATTTCGCAACGGCAATTTCGTCGCCCGCGGACGGAAGTAGCAACGTGAATTCCGCGCGAGCCACCGACTACGCGCGGCTGGTTGCGGTCCCCGCGATCTGGGGCGGCACATTCGTCGCCGGCAAGCACGTCGTCGCGGTGTTGTCGCCGCTGATGGGGTCGTTTGCGCGCTATGTGATCGCCTGCGCGGCCCTGCTGGTGGCGGCGTTCGTGCTCGAAGGCGGGTTGCCGCGCCTGTCGCGCCAGCAAATGTTCTCCACTTTCCTGCTCGGAGTGCTGGGCGTGTTCGCCTACAACCTGTTCTTCATGGGCGCGCTCGAGCGCCTGCCTGGCAGCCGCGCGGCGCTGATCATTGCGCTGAACCCCGTCATCACCATCACCATCTCCGCGCTGGTGCTCAAGGAACGGCTGACTGGCCGACGCTGGCTCGGGGTGGCGATAGCGCTGTTCGGTGTGTGGATCGTGATCTCGCATGGTGACATCGCCAGCATTGCTTCCGCGGGTGTCGGCGCCGGCGAGCTCTTCATGCTGGCCGCGGTCACCTCCTGGGCGCTGTACACCATCATCGGCCGCAAGGTGCTCGGCGGGCTCACGCCGCTGGCGGCGACCAACTACGCGGCGCTGTGGGGGACGTTGCTGCTGGGTTTCGCGGCCGCGCCGCAGATTCCCGCCCTGCGGCTGGCGCAGTTCGACTGGCCCATGATCGGTGCGCTGCTGTACCTCGGCGTGTGCGGCACCGCGCTGGCGTTCGTCTGGTACTACACCTCGATCAAGAAGCTTGGGACCGCGGTGGCCAGCATTTTCACCAACCTGGTGCCGGTGTTCGGTGTCGCGATCAGCGTGGTCCTGCTCGGCGAGTCGCTGTTGCGGTCGATGCTGATCGGCGGCGCGATCGCGATCGTCGGCGTGATGATGGTCTCGAGGGCAGGGTAGTTGGGCGCGTTGGTCAAGAGTCAGGTATCGCGTTGAGCATCTTCGCCTCGCTCAAACGTGCCTTCCGCGGCCGCGGTCGCTTCGATCCGGCTGTCGGCGCGGATCGCATTCCAAGAACAACCGTTAGACGGTTTTCGGAGCTCGATACGGCCATCTGTCGAGAGCTTTACGAGCTCAACGAACCTGGCCGATTCCCTTCCGGCTATCTGGACGAATTCCTTCGTACCCTCAAATCTTCGCGGTACCTCTATCTCGTCGTCGAAGTGCGCGGAAAGCTTGCCGCCGTCGGGGGGATCTACCGCACTCCTGAGCTGCCCATGAGGGTCTTTGATTGTTATCGTAGCTACCTCGAGGAATCTGATTGGGAGTCGTGTGTGCAAATTCTTGCCCAGCGAGGAGTGCACTTCGATCGGACCGGTGTCGAAGTACCGCTCGGGCCCGCGATGCCTGACAAATCGCTGGATGGCTAGCTACACTTCGCGAAACATGCATGCGCTTGGCGAAATGCCTGACAAAGCCGCAGAAGACACTCTCCCTCACCACCACACGACCTCGGAGGTTCCATGAAACGAGTCACTGGCATTGGCGGCATCTTCTTCAAAGCCAAGGACGCTCCGGCACTACGGGCCTGGTACAAGCGGCACCTCGGTATCGATGTCCAGGAATGGGGTGGCACGGCTTTCAGCTGGGCCGACGGTGACGGCAAGCCGGTTACCGGAACAACCGTCTGGTCCATTGGTTCGACGCAGGGCGACCACTTTGCGCCCAGCACGGCGACTTTCATGGTCAATTACCGGGTCGAGGATCTCCACGCCCTGGTCAAGGTCTTGCGCGAAGAAGGCTGCAACGTTCTCGAGAAGATAGACGATTCCGAATACGGGAAGTTTGCCTGGGTCATCGATCCGGAAGGAAACAAGGTAGAGCTTTGGCAACCGCCTGCCGGCCAATGACTCCTACTTCGACCCGCGTGGCGCGAACACGTCGACCGAAAGCGTGACGGTGCGGGACTCACGGGGATCGAGCGCGCCGACGCCAACCACCTTGCGAGCCACTTCCTCGCCGCGATCGTTGCGAATCGAAACCACCACCGAGTATTCCCACGAGTCGGCGCCCTCGGGATTGCGAAAGGCGCCTTCGACTCGCAGCGCGGAGAAAGTCGGCTGCGCCCGGCTCTCGACGATCGAACTGGAATCGAATCGCAGGTGATGGTGGCAACCCGGGCAGACGCTGGCGCTCTCCAGGATGGTTGTCTTGCAGTGCGGACAGATCCTGGTCTTGCCGGGTGCCACGACGCGGCTGTTCATGGGCCCGTCAGTGCTTGGGCTTCTCGTCCCAACCGAATTCCGCTTTGCCACGCATGCGTGAACCTGCCGCCACGGTGAGGGAGCCGGCCTTCAGCTCGCCGTTGAACACACCGGTCTGCAGTAGTTCGACGCGCGACGCGGCATCGATGTTGCCATCGAGCTGACCGCCGACGACCACCGTGTCGGCCTTTACGCCGCCGGTCAGGTGCGCGCCCGCCTCGATCGTCAGGTTGCCCTGGACGTTGACGTCGCCCTTGAAGTCACCGGCGATGCGGACATGCCCCACGCCTTCGATCTTGCCCTCGATGATGAGCCCGGCAGCGATGACGGACTCTTTCGTCGATGCGTCCGCGCGATTTTGCGTCGCGGCAGCGCGCACGGGTGGCTCGCCGACGGCGGCGAGGACCGATACCTTCTCGGGCGCCTTCGCGGCGGGTTCCGGACCATTCTGTTCCCGGCCCAATTGATCTTTCCACAACGCCATGACGAATCTCCTGTACCTGAAAAACGTGTCGACCTCGCGTGAGATCGTCGCACGTAAGTACACAGCGAAGTCAGGAGTGTCAACCTCGCGGCAAACTGTCGGGATATGCCGACATGTGGTGTGGATGTAGGACTGCCTGTGAAAAAACGGGTCCGGCGAGCGGAGGAGTGTGCCGCGCCGCGCGCCTAACTAGGCGCCCGGGCCCGGCCGTCCGCTAGGTCCTCTCTCCGTACAGCAGGATCATGTTGTCGAGGTGGTTGCGGAGGATGGCGTAATTCGCCACGCGCACCGGGATCTCGAACACCTCGCCGCCGGCCGCGCGCACTTCGAGCACGCGATCCTGCGTTCGCTCATGCAGCGAGCGGATATTTTTCCACGGCATGGCGCCGACCTGCAGGCGCCGCCAGCGAGCCCCGCTGACGCGCGAGATCATGCCTTCGGTATCGAATCGTATGGAGAAAGGGCGCATCACCGAAAGGGCGGTGAACCCCAGGGAGATCGCGCCGGCGCATGTCGCAATCAACCACGGGCTGATGGCTCTGCCGCCGATGACGATCACCGGGATCTCGAACGCCAGCAGCAGCGCGTACAGGCAGATGGCGATGGCGATCACACACCCCGCGGCGGCCACGTACCAGGGAACAACGGTGTCGTGGAATTCCAGAACGGGGTTGCCGTTGCGCCGCTCCTTGTGTTTCTCGGCGGCGCGCGCCATCTCGATCATCTGCGGAGTGTTCATGGAATCGCGCAAGCGGCGGATTTCCTCGCGGCTCGCCTCATCCGTCGCTTCGCTCATCAATCGGTCGAGGTCCTGCAATACTTTCTGATGTTCGGCCGGAGTCTTTTCCATCGCAAGAGTATAGATGGCGGAATTCGTAGAGTTGAGGCCATGGCGCTACACTCCCGGGAAATGACCCACGAGCGCGTAAGCAGCTACTCACACTGGATTGGTGGACGCATGGTGGCCGGGACGTCGGGCCGCGCCGCCGATGTGTTCAACCCGTCGCTCGGCGTGGTGGCGGCGCGCGTGGCGCTCGCCTCCGAGGCCGAAGTCGGGGCCGCGGTTGCGGCGGCACGCGCGGCATTTCCGGGCTGGGCCGCGACTCCGGCGCTGAAGCGCGCACGCGTGATGTTCAAATTCAAAGAGATCGTCGAGCAACGACGCGCCACGCTGGCGAAGCTGATCGCCGGCGAGCACGGCAAGCTGGTGAGCGACGCGGCGGGCGAGGTCACGCGCGGGCTGGAGGTGGTCGAATTCGCCTGTGGTGCGCCGCATCTCACCAAGGGCGAGTTCTCCGACAACGTGGGGACCGGGGTCGATACCTATTCGCTGCGTCAGCCGCTCGGTGTCGCGGCCGGCATCACGCCCTTCAATTTTCCGGCGATGGTCCCTCTGTGGATGTTTCCGCTGGCACTGGTGTGCGGCAACAGCTTCATCCTCAAGCCCTCGGAGCGCGATCCGGGCCCGGGCCTGTTGTTAGCCGAGTGGCTCGCCGAAGCCGGGTTGCCGCCAGGCGTGTTCAACGTGATCAACGGCGACAAGGTGGCGGTGGACGCCTTGCTGCGTCATCCGGAAGTCAATGCCGTGAGTTTCGTCGGCTCCACGCCGATTGCCGAATACGTGCAGCGCGAAGGCGTGGCGCACGGCAAGCGCGTGCAAGCGCTCGGCGGTGCCAAGAATCACCTGGTGATGCTGCCGGATGCCGACACCACGCAGGTTTGCGACGCCTTGTTAGGCGCCGCCTACGGCTCGGCGGGCGAGCGTTGCATGGCCATCTCGGTGGCCGTCGCGGTGGGTGAATCCACGGCCGACCGGCTGATCGGCGCCTTGTCCGAGCGCGTGAAGAACCTTCGCGTCGACCATTCGCAGAACGGTGATGCCGACATGGGGCCGCTCATCACCGCGGCGCATCGCGAAAAAGTCGGCGCCTACATCGCCGCCGGCGTGGCGGAAGGCGCGCGCCTGGTAGTCGATGGGCGCGGCCTCGAGGTTCCGGGCTACGAAAACGGATTCTTCCTCGGTGGCTGCCTGTTCGACGGGGTTACGCCGGCGATGAAGATCTATCGCGAAGAGATCTTCGGGCCGGTGCTGGTGGTGGTGCGCGTGGCCACGCTCACCGCCGCGATCGAGCTGGTGAACTCGCACGAGTTCGCCAACGGCACCGCGGTGTTCACGCGCGACGGTGCCGCCGCGCGCCAGTTCGTGCAGGCCATCGAAGTCGGCATGGTGGGTGTCAACGTACCCATTCCCGTGCCCATGGCTTTTTTCAGCTTCGGCGGCTGGCGCCGATCGAGCTTCACGGATCACGCCATGCATGGCATGGAAGGCGTGCGGTTCTATACGCGCCTCAAGACCGTCACCAGCCGCTGGCCGCAGGGGGCAGGGTCGGGCGCCGCTGAATTCGTCATGCCAACCATGAAGTGAATCGATGCAACTCGACAGTCCTGGCTTGAGTTTCCCCATGGGTTTTTGCTGCAATTGCGGCGACACCAACTGCATGAACGAGATCCAGGACACGCGCGTCACGCGTTACTTCGGTCTGGGCGGCACCGAGACCACCTTCAAACTACCGGTGCCGGTGTGCGCGGACTGCCGCCGCAGCACCCGCCGCAGACCGCAGGGTTTCTTTTCCAAAGTGCTCATGGTTGCGCTGGGGACCGCGGTGGCATTCTTCGCGCTGGTGTTGCTGGGTTCGACGGTGGAGTTGCCGCTGTGGATCGGCGATCACCTGTTCGTCATCAGCTTCGTGCTGGCGCTGGCGTTGATGATCGTCATCTGGCGCCTGCGGCGTCCGAAACCGCCGCAGACGAGTTTCTATCAGCCGGTGCGCATCAAGGAAGCCAACGTCCAGCTCACCGACCTCATGAGCGGCGCGGGTCACGTGGCCTTCATGAAACTGGCATTCACCAATCCCGACTACCTGAACATCTTCGTCAACGCCAACCGCGATGCCATCAATGCCGGGCAGATCGCGGTGGTGAAAGCCTGATACGCGCGCAAGCGGCAAACCTCGGTATTCGCGCGCGATTGGTGAGCTGACCCGATCCCGCAAACGCTGTTCAATACTCCGCAACGATCGGGCGGAGAGCGGCAAGGATGCGCGCGAAGGTCGCAAAATTGGCAGCGAAAGCAGGGCGAATCGCCGGCGGCCTGGCCGCGCGCGCGGCCTGGCTCGCCGGGATGTGGCTGTCGATCCTGCTGGCGTTCGGCCTCTGGCAAGGTTACGGCAAGTGGCTCTTCGCAAGCGGGGGCGCGCATGTCCAGTGAGTTGCCGCTGCTCGCGGCGCTGATGGCAATGGCCGGCTTCATTGCTTTGCCCGCAGTGGTTGCCTTTCTCCGGCGCCGCGCCAGTGTCGAGGCCAGCGAAGTGGCGACACAGCTCACGCAGTTCGCGCTCGCGGTGCGCCGTCACTCGAGCCTTGGCGCGCGCTGTGAGCCGCTCGACGCAACCCTCCAACAGCGCGCCCGGCGGTTGCGCATTCCGGAGTTCGCCTCACTCGCGCTGGCGCTCGAGCTGATCGAGCCAAGGCCAGAGCTGTTAGCCGATGCCGCGCAACGACTGGCGCTGCGGCTGAAGCGGCGCGTGGCTTTCGAGCGCAAGATGCTGGCGCGCACCGCTTCCGGCCGCCGCCGGGGCGCCGCCACCGCGGCCACCGCGCCGCTGGTCCTGCTGTCCTTGCGGGCTGCCGGCATCATTCTGCCGGTCGAGGCCCTCGGGTTCCTGCTGCTCGTCGAAGGCTGCGGCTGCTGGATGCTGTGGCGGCTGGCGCGCGTCGAGATCTGAAGTGCCGGACATTCCGCTCATAGTCCTGCTGGGCGCCGCCGCGGGTTTGTTCGCGCTCAGTGTGTTCGGCTTGCGCGGTTTCCTCGACATCCGCGACGCGCTGCGCAGCGCGGAACTCTCGCGCCTGTCCGCTCCGGTGCATTGGCTGGCCACGCGAGCGTGGGCGGGTGTCGGTGCGGCAACTCCGGTGTTCCTCGCCACGTCGCGTCTCGGTGCAAGCGCGTGGCTCGCGGCCGGTGCGGTCGCAGCGCTCGGGTTTTGGGTGGCACCAAGGTTCCTGGCGGCGGCACGCCAGCGCGTGGAACGCGAAGTGCTCGGCGATCTGGCGCTGCATCTCGATCTCATCGCGCTCGCCATGGAAGCCGGCAGTAGTTTGCCGGCGGCGTTGTCCGTCTGCGCGGAACGCGCGCCGCCAGGCGCGTTGCAGCGCGCCTGGGCGCGCGTAATCCTCGACATTCACGCCGGCGCCGAGCCCCTGGACGCATTGCGCGCGCTGGAACAGCGCATGGGTCTCGAGCCACTCAATTCGCTGCTCACCGCGCTGCGTTCGGCCGAGCGCTTCAACATCGAACCGGCGCAGGTCATGCGCGAGCGCGCGCGTCAGTCCGCGGCGCAGCGCTTTGCGCGCGCCGAGCGATTGGCGCGAGCCGCGCCGCTCAAGTTGTGGGCGGCGCTGGTTCTGTGTATTGCGCCGTGTACGCTGGTGGTGCTGGCGTTCCCGGTCGCGCGCCTGCTGGCGCTCGCCCTGGGAGAGTAGCTTCGCGGCAGCTCAGGATTCCGGAATGACGCGACGCTTGAGCTCGGTGTTCGCTTCGAGCGCCAGCAGATCCTCGGGCCGGTCGATGTCGAGCTCGGCGCTGGGCATGGCAAGCCGCACCAGCCGGTCGACATGACGCTGCAGGAGCATCTGCGCGCCGCGATCCCCGCGAAGTTCATTGAGCTCGCGGAAACACCAGCGCGGAAAGATCGCCGGCACACCCACGCCGCCGGCGTACTGTGCCGCGGCAATCGAAGTCGGAGAACGGCGCCATACACCGGCGAGCCGGCGCAAGTCCTCGGTGGTCACCGCCGGCTGATCGGCGAGCACGATCAAGACGCCATCGGCCGTCTGAGGTGCGTGCGCAATACCCTCGCGAATCGAGCTGGCGATTCCTTCCGCCCACTCGCGGTTTATCGCGATGCCAGCCGGAGTGTGGCGCAGCAGTGGCGCGAGCTCGCCGGCGTTCGCACCCAACACCACGGTGACCGAGTGTCCCGCGAGCTCCACGGCGCGACTGACGACGGTGTGCATGAGCGGGCGTCCATTGACACGCACCAGTTGTTTGGCGGAACCGAAACGCGTGGAGCTACCGGCGGCCAGCACCACGACGTGGATGTGGCTCGCCTCGGTGCTCCCGGGATCGATGGCCGTATCTCAGCGCTTGGAAAGGAACCCGATGGCGAGCGCGGAAACCACGCAGACGCCGGCGATCATCGCGGTCTTGCCGGCCATTTCGGTGAAGGCCGAGCGCGGGATGACTTCCAGCACGACCAGGATCGTGATGGCGGCCAGTGCCAGAATGGTGATGCCGGCCAGCACTCGCGCGACGCCGCCGTGGGTGCGGATTTCGGATTCGTTCTTCTGCGGTTCGAGGTTCATGGCGGCCGATGTTACTCCGGTTCAAGCCGGGCGCCGCCTGGGGTAGCCTGCAACCGTTAAACCGGTCGCATTCGCAGCGGTTTTTCGGGCGTGCCGTGCGCCAGCGCACGCCCCATTTGCCGGCCAGGCGCTAGTTTGGGGCCTTCTGTCGAATTGTTAAACGGGAGTGGGAGTTGACCCAGACGTGAGCACGCAGTTTTTCGAACGCCAGGAGACGCAGCGCAAGTACACCCGCTGGCTGGTGTGGGGCTTTGTTGCCGCCATCCTGGCGGTGGTCCTCGTAATCAACCTCGTCGTGCTGGTGGGTCTCGGCGGCGATCCGCGGCGCGTGTTCCGGCATGAACCCGAACTGGTCTTCTGGATTTCGGTGATCGTGCTCGGGACCATCTTGATCGCTTCCTGGCACAAGAGCTCACAGCTGCGCGCCGGCGGCGCCACGGTGGCGCGTTCCCTCGGTGGCGTTCCGGTCACCGCGGCCGACGGCGACCTCAAGCGTCAGCAACTGGTCAACATCGTGGAAGAGATGGCCATTGCCGCGCGCATCCGCAAGCCGCAGGTTTTCGTGTTGCCAGATGAGGCGGGCATCAACGCCTTCGCGGCCGGTCACTCGCCCGATGAGGCTGCTGTGGCGGTGACGCAGGGCGCGCTCGACGCGCTCGATCGCGAACAGTTGCAGGCCGTCATCGGCCACGAGTTCAG
>DASYKM010000189.1:0-17508 GCA_035995425.1 Steroidobacteraceae bacterium | reverse complement strand
TATACGCGTTTGACGCGTCCGCGATCGACGAAGTCGTTGACGTAGTCACCACCCCAGGCGGCCGTCAACGTGGCGTCGACGTCGCGCTGCGCGAGGCCGAGCGCCCCAACCTTCTCCTGGTCGATGTCGACATTCAGCGTTGGTGTGTCGTCGAGCGAATTCACACGCACGTTGGTGAGCGTGGGGTCGGCACGCGCCGCCGCCAGCAGCTTGTCGCGCGCCGCCTTGAACTCCGCCCTGCCGAGACCCGCGGTGTTGAGCAGCTCGAGCGTGAAGCCGCTCGACTGGCCCAACCCGCGCACCGGTGGCGGATTCAGCGCAAAGAATTCGGCATCGCGGATACGTCCGAGGGTCTTCGTGGCGCGCTGCGTGATGGCCGCCGCGGTGCGTGACTTGCCGGAACGGACGTCCCACGGCGCCAGCGCGATGAAGCCGCGGCCCGCGTTCTGTCCCGCTCCCGCCTGACTCTGACCGACGATGGTGAAGATGATCGGAACGTTCTCCTTTTCATCATTGAGAAAGTAGTGCTCCGCCTCGCTCACCGCGGCGAGCGTGCGCGATTCCGTGGCCCCCGGCGGCAGCGTGAACTGAAGTTGCGCGCGACCCTGATCCTCCACGGGCAGGAAGCTCTTCGGCAGGATGAAGAACGCCGCCGCGAGCGCTATCACCAGCAATAGATAGACAGCGAGCGCCCACCGGCCATGAACGAGAAAACGCGCCACGCTGTCGCGATAGCGGTCCGACATGCGCTCAAAACCCTTTTGGAAACGATCGCCGGCGCGATGCATGGCTGCGGTCACGGCCTTGCGTCTTGCGATGAGCTCCGCGCTCGGTGGCCGCAGCAACGTCGCGGCCAGCGCCGGCGAGAGCACCAGTGCGACGACCACCGACAGCAGCATGGCCGACACCATGGTGATCGAGAACTGCCGGTAGATTTCCCCGACCGAACCGCCGAAGAAGGCCATCGGCAGAAACACCGCCGCGAGCACCATGGCAATGGCGATCAACGCGGTCTGGATTTCGCGCATGGAGCGGACGGTCGCGTCGCGCGCCGAGACGCCCGGCTCGTCGCGCATCACGCGTTCCACGTTCTCGACCACGACGATGGCGTCGTCCACCAGCAGGCCGATGGCGAGCACCATGCCGAACAGCGTCAGCGTGTTGATGGTGAAACCGCACACCGACAGCACGCCGAACGTGCCCAACAACACGACCGGCACGGCGATGGCCGGAATGAGCGTGGCGCGCCAGCTCTGCAGGAACACGAACATCACGATGACGACCAGCAGGATGGCTTCGATCAGCGTCTTGACCACCTCTTCGATCGACAGCTTGACGAAGTCCGTGCTGTCGAGCGGAAACGCGTAGCGGTATCCGGGCGGAAAGAACTTCGCCTGCGCCGCGACCGCCGCCTTCACCAGTTCCGAGGTGCGCAGCGCGTCCGCTCCCGGAGCAAGCTGTATGGCGATGCCCGCGCCGGGATGACCGTTGAGGCGCGTCACCGTGCCGTAGCTTTCGCTGCCGAGCTCGACGCGGGCGACGTCACCGAGCCGCACCATCGAGCCGTCACCCTGCGTCTTTACGATGATGTTGCGAAACTGTTCGGGGGTGGATAGGCGCGATCGCGCCGTCACGGTCGCGTTCAGCATCTGCGTGCTCGGCGAAGGCGATCCGCCGATCTGCCCGGCGGCCACCTGGGTGTTCTGCGCCTGGATGGCCGTGATGGCATCGCCCGGCATCAGGCTGAAGCTCGCAAGCTTCGACGGATCGAGCCAGATGCGCATTGCATACTGCGAGCCGAAGACATTGAAATCGCCGACGCCGGGAAGCCGGCCGAGCGCGTCCTGCAGGTTCGACACCAGGTAGTCCGACACGTCGCCGCTGCGCGCGACATCCGACTCGTCGTAGACCGAGACCACCATGAGGAAGTCCGGATTCGACTTCGTCACCACCAGGCCCTGCTGCTGCACCTGCTGGGGCAACCGCGGCAGCGCCTGCTGAACCTTGTTCTGCACCTGCACCTGCGCGATGTCGGCATCGGTGCCCTGATCGAAAGTCAGGGTGACGGTGGCCGTGCCGCTGGCGCTCGAGCTCGAGGAGAAGTAGATGAGGCCGTCGATGCCGGTGAGCTGCTGCTCGATGACCTGCGTGACGCTCGACTCGAGCGTCTCCGCCGACGCGCCCGGGTAGTTAGCCCGGACGTTGACCGAGGGCGGCGCGATGTCCGGGTATTGTTCCACCGGCAGCAGGCGGATGCCGGCCACGCCGCCCAGCATGATGAGTATCGAGATCACCCAGGCCAGCACCGGCCTGTCTATGAAGAGCTGCGAAATCATCTTTACCGCGCGACGGCGGCCGTGCCGCCCGAGGCGGCCTGATCGCTCGCGTCCGTGCGCGGCGGTGCCGACGCCGCGCGTCGCGCCTCGACCGGGCGCACGACCTGGCCGGGCTTGATGCGCCCGAGCCCTTCGACGACCAGGCGATCACCGGGCTGCAGTCCGCGCGACACCAGCCACTGGTCGCCGACCGTGCGCTCGGTCTCGACGGTGCGCAGCTCGGCCTTCGAGTCCGCACCGATGACGATGGCGGTGGCATTGCCTTTCACGTCGCGCGAGATGCCCTGCTGTGGCGCCAGGATCGCTTCGCGCGCTTCGACCGGCGAGAACTCCGCGCGCACGTACATGCCCGGCAACAGCAAGGATTCGGGATTCGGAAAACGCGCGCGTACGGTCACGGTTCCGGTGCTCATGTCGACCACCGACTCGGCGAATTGCAGCACGCCGGCATGCGCGTAACGGCTGCCGTCTTCGAGCACCAGGTTCACCTCGGTGGACGCGCGCGACAGCGAGCCGCCCGCGAGCTGGCGGCGAAACGCCACCACCGCCGAGCTCGACTGCTGGATGTCGACGAAGATCGGATCGAGACGCTGGATGGTGGTGAGCGGCGTGGTTTGGCCGGAGGTGACGAGCGCGCCGGTGGTGACGAATGAACGGCCGATGCGGCCGCCGATCGGTGCCCGCACTTCGGTGAAGCTGAGATTGACCTCGGCGGTGGCGAGCGAAGCGCGCGCCCGCTCCGCGGCTGCCGCGGCCGACTCCGCCGCCGCCTGCGCGTCGAGCAGGTCCTGACGGCTGACCACGCCGGATTTCGCGAGCTCGCCGAAGCGGTCAGCGCGCGTGCGCGCGGCGTCGCGCAGGGCGATGGCGCTGTTCAGGTCGGCGCGCGCTTCACCGGCCGCGGATTGATAGACGCGCGGATCGATGCGGTACAACTGTTCCCCGGCGCGCACCGTCGCGCCCTCGGTGAAGAGCCGTGCCTGGATGATGCCCGACACCTGCGGGCGCACTTCGGAAGACTCGAAGGCGGTGGTGCGCCCGGGCAGCGTCAGGCGCAGCGGCACGCCCTCGCGCTTGAGCACCACGTATCCGGCTTCCGGGGGCTGCTTGTCGCCCTCTTTCGCCTGCTTTGCGCCGCAACCCGCGGCGAGACCGCCTAACAAGGAAACCGCGACTATGAACAGGGGGCGCACACGGCTTGGAGCAGGGTTGTTCGAATTGGTTGCAGCCATGGATCGCTTCGTGACTTTCAGCACAAAGTCAACCCGTTTTCCGGCAAACAGGCAATCGGCGGAAGCCGCTAATTGACCATTCGAAGATGAATTCTACGTAACACGGCCCCTAACGATGCTTGATCTTCTCTTCCGGCTTGAGGCCCGAGATCACTTCGATGTTGATGCCATCGGACAAGCCGGTCTTGATCTCGCGCTTGTCGAACTTTTGCGGCGCCGTTTCCACCTCGACGAAGGTCGCCTTGTTTTCGATGAGCAGATTGCTCTCGTTGATGGCCAGTGCATCTGCCCGCTTGTCGAGCACGATGTCCGCATTGGCGCTGTAGTTCGAACGCAGGAAGAGATCCTGGTCGAGTTTCACCGCCGCGCGAATGGTGAATTTGATCGTGCCCTGGTCGGTCACGCCCTTGGGCGCGATGAATTCCAGCGTTGCCTTGAACGGCTTACCTTCGAGGGCGCCGACGTTCAGGATCAATTCCATGCCCTGCTTCAGCTTGCCCACTTCCGATTCGTCGACCAGTCCCTCGAAGATCATGTCGTTCATGTCGGCCAGCGTCGCAAGCGTGGTGCCTGACTGAAAGGTGCTGGTTTCCAGGATGAACGCGCCTTCCTTGTTAGGCACGTCGAGCACCGTGCCGTCGATGGTGGCGGGAATCAGGTTGGAGACGTTGGCCGAGTCCTTGGTCGCTCCGGTCTTGAGCAGCAGCAGCGTGTCTTCGGCCGAGGCGACCGCCTGCTTCTGCAGGTCGTAGTTGGTGACGTACTGGTTGAACTGCGACTCCGAAATCACCTTCGTCTGCAGCAGTTGCTTGTAACGCTCGATGTCCGCCGCCTGGTTGCGCAGATTGATCCGCGCCGCCGCCACCTGCGCCTCGGCCGAGCTCACGTTGAGCATGTTCGGACGCAGCGAGATGCGCGCGAGGATCGCACCCTTTTTCACGACCTGGCCGGCGACCACGAAGAGCTTGTCGACCACACCGGATACCTGCGACTTCACTTCGATTTCGCGGCGCGGGATGACTTTGCCGGTGGCGACCGTCTTCTTGATGATGGTCATTTTCGCCGGGCTGTCGAGTTGATAGACGACCGGCACCGTCTGCGATTTCCGGTACAGGAAAACCAGGGTGCCGACGAACACCAGCGCGACGACGCCCAGAACCAGGAACTTGATGATTCGTTTCATTCTTCTACTCGTCCTGTAAAGCCACTATCGGGTTCACTGCCGCGGCCTTGGCCGCCGGCATCAATGACGCCAGCACTCCGGAGACGACCAGCACCACCAGCGCGATGATCGCCGTCTTGAACTCCACTTCCGGATGGCCGAAAAACCCGGCCTTGCCGCCGCTCGCGTCGAGCAGCTTGGCGATGGATTCGATCAGCAGCGCGCCGACCACCAGCCCGCTGTAGCCGGCAACCGCGGTGATGAACACCGACTCCTGCATGATCATGCCGACGATGGAAGCCGGTGTGGCGCCGAGCGCCTTGCGCAAGCCAATTTCGCGGGTCCGCTCCTTCACGACGATCAGCATGATGTTGCCCACGCCCACGGCGCCGGCAAAAATGGTACCGATGGCCACTATCCAGCTGAATACGTTTATTCCGGTGAACAGGCCCACCACTTTGTCGTGCTCGTCCTGCAGGTTGAAGGTGCCGAAGACGCCCTTGTCATCCGGGCTGACCTTCTTGCGCTGCGCGAGGAATTTCTTGACGTCGTCTTCGGCCTCATGCGCCTGGACTCCCGCCTTCGGTATCACGACGAAGCTGCCAATCACGCCCACCTGGTTGAAGGCATATCGCAGGGTGTCGTTCGGAAGATAGAGCTTCTGTTCTTCCTGCCGCTGATTGCCATTCTGCGTGGACTT
Organism: Steroidobacteraceae bacterium; assembly: GCA_035995425.1. GTDB lineage: Bacteria > Pseudomonadota > Gammaproteobacteria > Steroidobacterales > Steroidobacteraceae > CADEED01. Next base: position 12,078 of record DASYKM010000189.1, on the reverse strand, counting down.
GAAAACCCCGATCACCTTGAAGCTGATGCCGTTGATGGTCAGGTCACCACCCACCGCGTCTTCGTCCTTGGCGAACAGCTGGTCGCGCACGAGCTGACCGATCAGCGCGACCTTGCGCCGTTGCAGCTCATCCAGCGCGTTGATCGAGCGGCCTTGCACGATGCGCATGGAGTTGATGTCTTCGACTCCGGCGAAAGCGCCCTGCACGCTGAACGCGCCATTCTTCGACTTGTGCACCGTGTAGGGCGGACTGCCGCCCCAGATGCCGACCGAGTTCTGGCCTTTGACCATGCCGACGCTGCGCACGTTCTTCGCGATCGCGTCGACGTCGCCGGGCTCCAGCTGGATCTGCCGGCCGAGCGGCATGCCCTGGTACGCCACCTGCGTCGGGCCCTGCGACCAGACGAAAATGGTGTTGGTGACGCGGGGAAAGCCCTCGTTCACGCCGTTCTCGAGACCTTTGCCGGCGCCTAACAACACGGTGAGCATGAAGATGCCCCAGAACACGCCGAACGCCGTGAGCGCCGTGCGCAATTTGTGCTGGCTCAAGGTCTTGAAAATCTCGCGCCACTTTTCGATGTCGATGAACATGGCGCGCTACCCCGCCCGCATCGCTTCGGTGGGCGTTATTTTTGCCGCCCTCAGGGCCGGCATGAGCCCGGCGAGGATGCCGACGCCGACGAGCAGCAAAATGGCGGTGATCGCCACCTGGAAGTTCACTTCCGGGTTCAGGAAGTACGGCGCCTTGGCGCCGGAACTGCGCAGCGCGAACGCGATCAGCTCGAGCAGACTGACGCCGAACACCAGGCCCACGTAGCCCGCGACGGCGGTGACCAGCATGGACTCGAACAACAGCGTGCTGATGATGGAAAAAGGAGTCGCGCCCAGTGCCTTGCGGACACCGATCTCGCGCGTTCGCTCCTTCACCGTGATGATCATGATGTTGCTGATGCCGACGATGCCCGCCATCAGCGTGCCGAGGCCCACGAACCACATGAACACGTTGATGCCGATGAAGAGGCCGGTCACCCGCTTCATGGGCTCGGCCATGTTGAATGAATTGATGCCGCGCGTGTCCTCCGGCGCCACGTCGTGCCGCCGCTTGAGCAGCTCGAGTACCTTCTTCTCGAGCTCGAACCCGTCGACGCCCTTGTCGGGCCGCACCCAGATGTTGCTGGTGATCGCACCGCCGCCGTACATTTTCTGCATGGTCGTCAGCGGCATGAGCACCCGTTCGGAGTTTCGCCCGCGCTCGCCCTTGTCGTAGAAGATGCCCACGACCTTCATGACGGTGTCCTTGACGCGAACCTGCTTGCCCACCGGTTCTTCGCCCTTGGCAAACAGGCGCTCCGCCACGGCGGTGCCGATCACCACGACCTTGCGACTCTCGTCGAGATCGAGTGGATTGACCTTGCGGCCGAAATTGAACGGCACGTCTTCCTTCACGGTGAAGTATTCGTCGGGGATGCCGAGGATCTGGCCGTTGCTGCTCTTGCGTCCGTAGTTGATGGTGCCGTTATCCGCGAATCGCTCCGCGGAGATCACGCGGATGCCGGGGATCTGCTGACGAACGGCCTGGATGTCCGCCAGGTCGAGCTGGATCTTGCGCCCGAGTCCCATGCCGTGATACGCCACGCTGGTGTCGCCGGTCCACACGATGATGAAGTCCAGCACGTCGGAGCCAAAATCTTCCATGATGCCGTTCTGCATGCCGCGGCCGAAGCCTAACAACACGATGAGCATGAAGATGCCCCAGAACACGCCAAAGGCGGTCAGCAGCGTGCGCAGCTTGTTCTGGCGCAGCGTGTAATAGATTTCCTGCAGGCCGTCGAGCATTCAGGCAACCGCGTCGCGTTGTTGAAGGAGGTTCTGCGTCGAGGTGACCAGACCGTCTTTCAAAGTGATCTGGCGCTGAGTCTGGTCGGCGATGTCCTGTTCGTGGGTGACGATGACGATCGTATTGCCGCGCGCATGGATATCCTTGAGCAGCGCCATGATCTCCCGCGTGTTCTGACTGTCGAGCGCGCCGGTCGGTTCGTCGGTCAGGATCACCTTGGGCTTGCCGACCAGCGCACGCGCGATGGCGACGCGCTGCTTCTGCCCACCCGACAACTGGTTGGGCATGAAGGTCTTGCGATCCGACAGCCCGACCATGTCGAGGTACTGCTCGGCGCGATGGTTGCGTTCCTTGCGGCCGACGCCCTGGTAGTAGAGCGGCAGCGCGACGTTTTCCGCGGCGTTCTTGAACGGCAGCAGGTTGAAGGACTGGAACACGAACCCGAGCATCTTGTTGCGCAGGCGCGCGGCTTCGGTCTCGCCCAGTTTGTTGACCGGCTGACCCGCCAGCAGGTAACTGCCGCGGTCATAGGAATCGAGAATGCCCAGGATGTTCAGCAGCGTGGACTTGCCGGAGCCGGACGAGCCCATGATGGACACCAGTTCTCCTTCGCGGATGTGCAGGTCGATGCCCTTGAGTACGTGCAGGGGCTGATCCCCGGTGCGGTAGTACTTATGAATGTCGTGCAACTTGATCATTTCGTGACTGTCTCATGAGCGTCGCCGCTTTGTCAGGCGTCTGCACTCGGTCCCTGCCGGCAAGGGAATGCCTGCCGAAGGGCACCAGATTAGTTTGACGAATGGCGCCGCGATTCGGTTGCAGACCGGGTGAAACTATTTCCGCCGCCGGGTGTTCACCCTGGATTGTTACTACGCTTGTCGCCTAGTCTATTACAGTTGTCGTAGATTGGAATACTTCGGGAGTTGCGTTCGCCGCTGTTTACGGATCCTTAACTGGACAGCGGCGCGGCCGGCGTTAGGCTGAGGAGGCATGCCCGCCGACGCCGCCCTACCCACTCCAAAGCACCACCGGCTGCGCCACGGTCTCGCGGTGGCACTCGGCGTGGCGTTGTTCGTCGCGGCGGTCTGGATCATCCGGGGCGTTCTCGGGCAATACCACTGGGAGGACGTGCTCGCGAGCCTGCGCTCGATTCCGCCTGGCGCGATCATCGCCGCGCTCGCATCGACCGCCGCAAGCTATCTGCTGCTGATCTTCTACGACGTGTTCGCGCTGCAGTATGTCGGCGCCACGGTGCCCCTGGCGACCACCGCGGCGACTTCGTTCGCCGCCAATGCCGTCGGGCACAGCGTCGGTCTCACGGCCTTATCCGGCGGTTCGATCCGCTTCCGCATGTATGCGGCAGCCGGCGTCGGCGCCGGACAGATCGCGCAGGTCATTGCGTTCTGCACGCTGACCTTCGCGCTCGGAACCTGCCTGTTGTTAGGCGGCTCCCTGCTGTTCGAATCGCAGCGCGCGGCGGCCGTCCTGCACATGAGCGGACCCGCCGTGGTTGCCTCGGGCGTACTGGCCGCCGGTGTCGCGGCCGGCTGGCTCCTGCTCAACGTGGTGCGGCGCGCACCGCTGCCCATTCTGCGATGGCGGGTTCGACTGCCCGGCGCGCGTCTGGCTCTTGGCCAGCTGGTGGTGGGCGCCATCGATCTGGCAATCACCGCCGCGGTGCTGTACGTGCTGCTGCCCGCGGGCGCCACGCCGGCATTCGGCGTCTTTCTCGCCTTGTACCTGATCGCGCTGGCCGCCGGCGTTCTGAGCAACGTGCCGGGCGGCCTCGGCGTGTTCGAGTCGGTGCTGCTGCTGCTGCTGCCGGCCGTGCCGCCGCACGAGGCGTTGTCGGCGCTGCTCGCCTATCGCGTCATCTACTATCTACTGCCATTCGCGATCGCGCTGGCGCTGGTCGTCGGCCGCGAGGCCTGGCTGCGGCGCACCGGCTTCATGGGCGCCACGACCTGGCTGCGTGCCTGGTTACGCGCCGTGACACCGCAGGCGCTGGCCGCGGGCGTATTCCTGTGCGGCGTGGTGCTGCTGTTCTCCGGCGCGACCCCCGCGGCCGACGCGCGCCTGCACGTGCTGCGGCACATCGTGCCGCTGTCACTGCTCGAGCTCTCGCATCTCATCGGCAGCGCCGCCGGCGTCGCCTTGCTGTTGCTGGCACGCGGGCTGCAGCGGCGCATGGATGCGGCCTGGCACGTCACGGTCGCGCTGCTGATCGCCGGCATCGTGGCCTCGCTGTTCAAGGGCTTCGACTACGAGGAAGCGCTGCTGCTGGCCGCCATTCTCGCCGCGCTGCGCGCCGCGAAGGGCCGGTTCACGCGCCGCGCCGCGCTGCTCGAAGAGCCCTTTTCCGTACCGTGGACGCTGGCGATCGCGCTGGCGCTGGTTGCATCGATTGCGCTGGGATTGTTCTCGGCGCGCAACGCCGACTACTCGCACGAGTTGTGGTGGCAATTCGCGTTTCACGCCAGCACGCCGCGTGTGCTGCGCGCCAGCGTGCTCGTCATCGTGCTGGCCGGCGCCTTCGCCACCTGGAAGCTGATCCGGCCGGCGCCGCCCGAGTTGCCGCTGCCCGACGCCGGCACGCTCGATCGCGCGCGCACCGCCATCGCCCAGTCTGAGGATACGAACGCCAATCTCGCGCTGCTCGGCGACAAGAAACTGTTGTTCGCCGCCGAGGATGCCGGCTTCGTGATGTTCCAGCCGGTGGGGAAATGCTGGGTGGCCATGGGCGATCCGGTCGGTCCCGCGGCCGTGCGCGAGCAGCTGGTGTGGGAGTTCCGCGATGCCTGCGATCGCTTCGCCGCTTGGCCGGTGTTCTACCAGGTCAGTGCCGAAAACCTTCCGCTCTATCTCGACACCGGCTTTTCGTTGTCGAAGCTCGGCGAAGAAGCGCGCGTGAACCTCGGCAGCTTCAGCCTCGAGGGCCGCGCGCGCGCCGATCTGCGCACGACGCAGCGACGCGCGCAGCGCGAGCGCTGCACGTTCCAGGTCCTGCCGCCCGGGGAAGTGCGCGCGCGAATCGAGGAGCTGCGCGCCATCTCCGATGAGTGGCTGGCTGCAAAAGCGATCGCCGAGAAGGGCTTTTCACTGGGACGTTTCGACCCGGCGTATCTCGCGAACTTCCCCTGCGCCACCGTTCTCATCGACGGCCGGATCGTCGCGTTCGCCAACCTGTGGGCTACCGGCAGCGGTGCTGAGTTGTCCGTCGATCTGATGCGCCACTCGAACACCGTGTCGCGAAACCTCATGGACTATCTGTTCATAGAGTCCATGCTGTGGGGCAAAGCCCAGGGCTACCGCTGGTTCAATCTCGGAATGGCACCTCTGTCAGGCATGCAGGATCGCGAGTTCGCGCCGGTCTGGAACCGCATGGCGGCGTTCCTGTATCGCCACGGCGAGCACTTCTACAATTTCAACGGTCTGCGCCGTTACAAAGAGAAGTTCGATCCGGAATGGCGGCCACGCTATCTCGCCTGCCCTGGCGGGCTCGCGTTGCCGCGCGTGCTGATGGACGTCACCACCTTGATTGCCGGCGGAACGCGCCGGGTCTTCATGCGTTGAAGGAGAGTGCAGGATGATTCCACTACGAGTGCTGGCGGCGGGCGTGTTATTGGCAATTGGCGGCGCGCCGCTGCACGCGGCCGACGCCACTCCGGCGGTCGTGGAATCCACGCTCGACGGTGGGCGTTTCGGAGTCGTTTACGTGTTCCGCCCGGCGACCGCGCCCACCAACGTCGCGCTGCTGTTCTCCGGCGACGGCGGCTGGAAAGACGGCGTCGCCGAATATGCGCGCCGCCTCGCGCGTGAGGGATTTCTCGTCGCCGGCGTCGACAACAATGTTTACATCGCGTCCATCGCCCCCAGGAAATCCGCGCCCGGAACGAAGCCGCTGGTTCACGCCTGCATCTACATGGCGGGCGACGTCGAGGCGCTGAGCCAGCACCTGCAGTGGGCGCAGAAGCTGCCTAACTATCTGCGCCCCGTGCTGTTCGGATATTCGGCGGGCGCCTCGGTCGTCTACACCACGCTCGCGCAATCGCCGCGCGGCACTTTCGCCGGGGGTGTTTCCTTGAGCTTCTGTGCCGAGATGGAGACCGCCGGCGCCTCGCTGTGCCCGGGCGCCGGACTGCGCTATGCGGCGATCGCGCAGTCCACGGAAGTTTCCCTGCAGCCGGACCCGAAACTGGCGTTCCCCTGGACCATCGTGCACGGCGGCCGCGACACCGTTTGCGAAGCCGCGCAGACGCGCAGCTTCGTCACGAAGATTCCCGCCGCCAGGCTCATCGCGTTGCCGCGAGCCACGCACGACCTGACGCCGATCGACGCCTGGTGGCCACGATTGCGGCAGGACTACCGCGCGATGCTCGTCGCCGATACCGCCACGGAACCCGCGGCCGGCCCACCGGCGGGTGCCGTCGATCCGCATTCGCTGGACGATCTGCCGCTCACCGAAGTGCCCGCCACCGCGAAGGAAAGCGACACTTTCGCGGTCATGATCTCCGGCGACGGCGGCTGGGCCGGCCTCGACCAGGGCGTTTCGGGAGAGCTGGCCGCCCACGGGATCCCCGTCGTCGGCCTCAACTCGCTCAAGTATTTCTGGCACACGCGCACCGCGGATTCGACCGCCGCCGACGTCACGCGCATCGTCGAGCAATACGCCGCGCGCTGGCACAAGACGCGCGTGTTGCTGGTCGGCTATTCGTTCGGCGCCGACGTGATGCCCTTCGTGTTCAATCGCCTGCCGGCCGCGACGCGCTCGCGCGTCGCGTCGGTGAGCCTGCTCGGCCTCGGCCCGGCCGCGACCTTCGAAGTGACCGTCGGCGAGTGGCTGCCGGGCGCCGACGACAAGGGCGATCCTGTCGTGCCGGAGATCATGCGCATGCCGGCGATGCCGGTGTTGTGCGTGATGGGCGCGGGCGAAAAAGGCAGTTCCTGCCCCAAGGTTGCCGAGTCAGGCGTGACCGTGCGGCAGATAGGCGATGGGCATCACTTCAGCGGCCTCGCGCCGGAGATTGCGCTGCAAATCATGGACGTCGCCGCCATTCGAACCGACGCCGCGAAGTGAGTTGCCCGGCGCCCCTGCTCATCGAACCTGGGGCTTGGTGATCATCACGATCCAGCTCTGCTCATCGATGCGCACCAGCACTTCGATTGGCAAGGCGTCCGCCGGAGTGGCGGAGGCGACGAACGCCTTGTTAGCCGGTACATATCGAAGCCATGACGGCAGTGCGCTGCCGTTCTTCAGCGTCACGCGGACGTCACGCGAACCCGCGGCCCCGGAGATGGCCTCCGGCAGAGGAAAGCTGAACGCCATCCCCGACCAGAACACAGCGTCGGGCACCTGTACGGAAACGAGTCCGGCATGCCCCACCGACGGCGCGCGGACCATCGCCACGCTGATGCGATTGCCCGACTCCTGCGCGGCGGAGAATCCGCCGCCAAAGCTCACCGGCAGCGTGATGTCGAGCAGCACGGGCGGTGCCGTTTCGGCGAGCGGTGGCAGCGGCCGTGGCAGCGCCGGCGGCAACGTCCAGGTGCTCGCGGTGTCCGCGAGTATCGGACCGGTGATGTCGGCCGCGGTCGCGGCGCCCGTGCTGGCCATCACGTAGTTGCCGGCGTCGGCGCCGCCGGCGATTTCAATTCCACTCACCGTGATGGGCTTGCCGTTGCCGATTTCCGGATCGGCAAAAGTCGCCCCCGCGGTCTCGAGTGCGAGGTCGTCCCCGGAGATGCGGTTGTCGCTCAGCGTGACGTCCGCAACGGTGTTGTTGTCGAAGGGCTTCGAGTGCCCGACCGCGACCACGGTCAAGGTCGCCGGTGTGATGTCCGCGGTGGTGGCCGTCGTGGCACTCACATTGTAGTTGCCCGCATCCACACCGCTCGCGTGGATGCCGGTGACGGTCACGCCTTTGCCGCTGCCCGCGTTCTTGTCGCCAAAGGCGGCCGACGCGAAGCTCAGGTCGACGGTATCGCCAGCCAGCGGCGTTACGCTGATGCTGACGCTCGCGGCCGTGCTGCCGTCATAGACCTTGTCCGAGCCGTTCGCGCTGACGATGAGGTTCGCGCGCGTGATGTTGGCGGACGCGCTGGCGCTGCCATTCACGGTGTAGTTGCCGGCGTCGGCGCCGCTGATCGCGATGCCCGACACGGTGACGAACTTGCCCGTGCCGACGTTCTTGTCGCCGAACGAGCTTACGGCGTTGATCGCCAGCAGGTCGCCGGCGATGCGGTTGTCGGCCAGGTTGACCGTCGCGTGCGAAGTTGCGTCGTACACCCGGTTGACGCCGGTGGCAGACACGACGAGCGCGCGCGGCGTGATGCTCGCGGTGAGACCGGTCGGCTGCACGAGCGTGTAGTTGCCGGCGTCGGCGCCGCTCAACACGACGGTACCGGTGCCGATCGGCTTGTCCGTACCCACGTTCTTGGTCAGGAAAGTGCCGGTGAGCGAGCCGATATTCACATCGTCGGATCCGAAGACGCCGGTCACGCCGGATGACTGGATATTCAGGTTCGCGAGCGTCGTGCCGTCATACACCTTGTCGGATGCGACAACGCCGATCACGTGCAGCGATGCCGCGGTGATGTCGGCCAGCGTCGACGCCGTGGTGCCGATGACGTAGTTGCCCGCGTCCGCCCCGCTGCCGACGATTCCGGTCACGTTCACGGTCTTGTCCGTGCCCACGTTCTTGTTGCCGAAAGCCGCCGCCGAGTAGCTCAGGGCGACGTCGTCGCCCGCCAGGGCCGCACCGTTGATCGCGACGCTGGCAGCCGTGGTGCCGTCGTACACCTTGTCGGTTCCGACCGCGCTCACGAGGAGGTTCGCCCTGCTGATGTCCGCAAAGGCGCTGGCGCTGCCGTTCACCGTGTAGTTAGCCGCGTCGGCGCCGCTGATGGCGATGCCCGACACGTTGACGAACTTGCCGGTACCGGCGTTCTTGTCGAGGAATGAGCTCACCGAGCTCACCGCGAGCGCATCGCCGGCGATGCGGTTGTCCGCAAGAGTGGTGGTCGCGGCGGTGGTGCCGTCGTAGACGCGGTTGCTGGCGGTGGCCGACACGACCAGGGCGCGCTGGGAGATCGTCGCGGTGAGGCCGGTCGGTTGCACCAGTGTGTAGTCGCCGGAATCGGCGCCGCTCAACACCACCGTTCCCGCGCCAATCGACTTGTCCACGCCGACGTCCTTGGTGAGGAACGTGCCGGTGATCGAGCCGATGCTCACGTCGTCCGAACCGAACACGCCGGTCACGCCGGCCGATCCGGTATCGAGCAAGGCGACCGTGGTGCCGTCGTACACCTTGTCCAGGGCGACGACGCCGGCGACCTGCAGCGTTGCCGCGCTGATATCGGCGGTGCTGTTCGCGCTGGTGGGGGCGAGATAGTTGGTCGCGAGCCCGCCATTCGCGCCGTTGACCAGCACGATGCCCGTGATCGTGATGCCCTTGTCGGTGCCGATGTGCTTGTCGTCGAAGCGGGCGCTGCCGGTGAAGACGCCGGCAACCGTTTCGCTGCCGACGAATCCGGAGAGCCCGTAACTCTGCACCGTTGCGTTGGTCGTGCCGTCGTAGGTCCGGTCCGCGACCGTTGCGTTCAGCGTCAGCAGTTTCGGATCGATGGTGCCGAGCGCGCTTGCCGTGGGGGCGACCGTGTAGTTGGACGCGAGTCCGCCGTTGGTGCCGTTGCCGAGCGAGATTCCGCTCAAGGAGACCGTCTTGCCGGTGCCGGCGTTGCGATCAAGGAACGCCACGGTTCCGGCGGTCGCGTTCACCGTTTCACTGCCGATGAATCCGTTCAGCGTGTAACCGGAGAGCGTCGCGGCCGTCGTGCCGTCGTAGTCGCGCCTGGCGATCGTGCCCAGGAAGGTGAGTGGCGCGGCGTTGATCGTGCTGGTGGTGTTGTTGGCGTAGGTGATGGCATAGTTTCCGCCGCCGTTGCCGTCGTTGACCGACACGCCGCTCGCGCTGACGCTCTTGTTGCCGATGCCGGCGTTGGCGTCCGTGAATGCAAAGCTGCCGCCGCTCAGGGCGTCGTGCACATTGCCGTTGCTGGCGTTGTCGAACAGCGCACCGGCGGTGAGCGTTGCTCCCCCCGTTGCGCTCAGCGTGCCGTCATAGGTCTTGACGACATTGCTCGACGCCACCGTGATGTTGGCGCGGTTGATCGTACTTCCGGTGTTGCCGAGATAGCTGACGTCGTAGTTGGCGCCGCCATTGCCATCATTCAGCGTGACGCCGCTCAACGTGACGGTGCGGTTGCCGCTGCCCGCGTTGGCGTTGGTGAAGGTGTATGTGCCGCCCGAAACGCTGTCGGTGCCGAACAGCTGGGTGCCGCCGGTCGCCATCGCGCTGCCCGTCGCGGCCATCGTGCCGTCATAGGTTTTCGTCACGGCATTCGGCGTCAGTGTGACCGCCGCGCGGCCGATCGCCAGCGTGCCGTCGACGTAGTTGATGCTGTAGTTGCCCGAGGTGAGTCCCGACGCCGCGATGGTGTAGCTGCCCGCGTTGCGCGCGGTCTGCGAATTGCCGCCATAGACAACCGCGCCGCCGAGCACGCTGGCGCTTTCGCCGTTGGCAAAGGCGCTGTAGGTCACGCCGGCTCCGCCGCCGTAGACCGTGCCGTTGTAAGTTCTCGAGTCGCCGTTGGCGGTGACGGTGAGCCCCGCCCTCGTGATGTTGAATGCGGTGGCATTGCCGCCCGCCTGCGCGAAGGTGTAGTTGGACGCGGTGTAACCACTGCCGCTGATGAGGTATTGGCCGACGTTGCTGCCGGTCACCGCGGAGGTCGTCCAGGTGGCGCCGCCACCGAGCACCGAGACATCCTGCCCGAGCTTGAAGCCGCCGATCGTCCCGGTGAGCAAGGGATTGACCGCGCCGTACAGGCGCGAAGCGGTGCCTGCGGTGTACGTCAGGACCGCCGGCGTCACCGTATAAGCGGCACCCGTGGGATCGGCAACCAGCGTGTAGCTGGAGGTGAGGCCACCGGTATACCCGATGCTGTAGTTGCCGGCGTTCATGGAATTGGTGAGAGCGCTGCTGTAGGTCGCCGTGCCGCCGCTGATGACGTTGCCGGCGTTGTCTTCGCTGTCGAGCAGGCCCGCGCTGATCGTGTAGCTCAAACTACCCGTGGGCGTATCGCCGTAGACGTGCGAAGGCGTGCCGGCAATCGCCGCGCTGACGGTCAGCGTGGGGGCGGCGTCGCGGTAGATGAATCCGTTGCCGCTTTCGGTGACGCTGCCCGGCGCATAGCTGCCATAGGTCGCGCCATAGTGACGGAACGCCGACGTCAGGCCGCCCTTCACGGTGTGCGCGCCGACGGCAAGGTCCGGCGTGTCGCTGTACACCAGCCAATGTTTTCCGGCGCCCACCATGACCGCCGATGATCCGGCGTTGTTGATGAAGTTGCCCGCGCCTTCGGTGGAAACCACCACGTTGCCGGCGTCGCCCTGGAAGCGACCGCCGCTCGCCATCGTGAGATCGCCCGAAGTCCGCACCAGCATGTCGCCGGAGAGCGTGCGCACGATGCCCGACACGCCCAGGCCGCCGGTGGAATCGCTGAGCTGGAATCCGGTACCCGCCAGCGAAGCCGCGAGCGAACCGATGCTGTTGCCCGCATGGTTGAGCGTGACCGCGCCGCCCGCATTCGCGGTCAGTGCGCCCACATTCAGCAATGCGCCGGTCTGCGTGAGATTTCCGGCGCCGCCGGCCGTGAGGCTGACGTTCGCGCCGCCGGCATCGACCGCCGTCACCGACACACCGTTGGCGTCGACATAGCTGATGGCGCCGCCGCCAGAATTCACCGAGAGCGAGCTTGCGTCATTGGCCGCATTGCCAAGCGCGACCGTGCCCGCCGTGTTGAGGGTGAGGATGGGCGCGTTGATCGCACCGCTCTGCGCAAGAGCGCCCGCGGTAGTCAGCGTCAGGCTGGTCGTCGCCGCCGCGCTGTCGATGGTGGTCAGACCCGCGGCCGCATTGGCGACGTTGATCGTGGTTCCCGACAGCTGCAGGTGGCCGAAACTATTGCCGGCGTTGGTCAGGTTGATGCCGAGGCTGCCCGCGCCCGAAGCTTCCGCGGTGAAGCTCGCGAGACCCGCCACCTGGATCGAGGTGCCGGCGTTCTGCGAGATGCCGGTCACCGCATCGGTACCGGTGGTGATGGTCGCCGGGCTCGCGCTGAAGGACAGCGTGCCGCCGATGTTGTTAGCCGCGTCGTTCAGCACGATGGCGCTGCCGGTC
>DASYKM010000188.1:0-33418 GCA_035995425.1 Steroidobacteraceae bacterium | reverse complement strand
GCCTGGCGACAGCTGCAGATGTTCGAGCATGGGCAACTGAACGTTCTGCAGCACGGTGAGCGAGGAGAACAACGCGCCTTGCTGGAAGGTGACGCCGTAGGTCGCCTTGATGTGCTTGAGCGCGGCGGTGGACAGCTGCGTGAGGTCCTGCCCGGACATGAGCACTTCGCCCGCCTGCGGCCGCTGCAATCCCAGGATGGAGCGCAGCAGCACCGATTTGCCGGATCCCGAACCGCCGACGATGCCGAATACTTCGCCCTGCTCCACGGTCATATCGAGGTGGTCATGCACCACCTGTGAACCGAAGCGATTCACCAGGCCGCGGACTTCGATGATCGGCTCGGCCATCAGATGTCCAGCTGCCAGAACGCGATCGCGAAGACTGCGTTGGCAAAAATTACCAGGAAGATCGACTGCACGACGGCGACGGTAGTGAGGCGTCCGAGCTCGCGCGAGGAATCCCGCACCTGCAGGCCGCGGTACGTACCGGACAGCGCGATGAGCAAGCCGAAGAAAGGCGCCTTGATGACACCCACCCAGAAGGTGGTCGGCGCGATGGCATCCTGCACGCGCTGGAGATACAGGACCAGTGGCATATCGAGCAGCCATTTGCACAGGATCGCGCCACTCGCGAGACCGATGCCGTCGGCGATGATCGCAAGCAGCGGCATGGCGATGACGAGGCCGATCACGCGCGGCAGGATCAGCACTTCATGAGGCTCGACGCCGATCGCATGCAGCGCGTCGACCTCTTCGTTGAGCTTCATGGCGCCGATCTCGGCCGCGAAGGCGCTGCCCGAGCGGCCGGCAACGATGATGGCGGTGAGCAGCACACCGAGCTCGCGCAGCACGCCGACCGTCACGATGTCGACCACGAAGATTTCCGCGCCATACTCGCGCGCCTGCTGCGCGGCGATGTAGGCGATGATCAGCGTGATGAGAAACGCGATCAGGGAAACGATGGGAATGGCGGTGATGCCGGTCTCGTAGACGTGCCTGGCGATCGAGGCCGGCCGAAGCCGGCGCCAGCTGGTACAAGCGTGCAGGAATGTGAGGGTGGCGCGTCCGATGAAGTCGAGCGACAGCTTGAACGCCTGCACTCGCCGCGTGACCTGCCGGCCAAGCGCGCTCACCGGCTCGAAGCTCGGCTCCGAAGACGATGGCGGCGTGGCGTGTACATTGCCCGCCAGCGTGGAATCGATGAGCTCGAGCTGCCCGGGACGCGCACCGGTGAACTGAACGTCGGCGCCGGCATTCTGCGCGGCCTGCAGCCAGCTGCGCAGCGCCCAGGCTCCCGCGAGATCCAGCTGCACCGATTCCGGAACGGTTACGCGGATCACTCGGACGCCGGCGAATGACAGCGCGGCGAGCTCGGACTCGATGGCGGGCAGTTCAACTGCGCGCCAGCTTCCGGCTAGTTCGACTTCGAGATTGTTGCCGTCACGCTGGGCGCTTAGATGCATGGCGGCCGCGAGTGTAACCCGCGGACCGCCAGCATCGGGCGCATCAGCTGTCGTCGCGGAAGCGGCGGATGCGGATGGCGGCGAAGATCAGGGCCGCTGCCGCGGCGACGCCGAGCCACATTTCGGCGCTCGTGAACAAGTTGGACAGGTGGAAGGCGTTGTAGACGTCGCTGACCGAGGGCAGATTGCCGCCCCTGTTGCTGGCCTCGAACGCACTCGGGTCCACGCGCATTTCCTGCACGTAGCCGCTGAAGCGACGACCCAGGAACTCCGCCACGTGGCTGCTGCCGAGAAACACTCTCTCGAGCACCGGCAGCGCGACGGGTGGCAACACGACCCAGAGGAACACCTTGTTCTTCGCCCAGGCCGACAGGAGCAGCAGGTAGGCCGCGATCGGCGCGTACCAGAGCACTCCACCCAGCGTCACGCCGAGCGCGACGGCCTGGGATCGCAACCACGCGAGGAAGCTCCAGTCGGGCATGACCTCACCGATGATCGAACCGTGCAGGCGCAACCAGACGATGACGTACAGCAGGAGCTGCATGATAGCGGTCAGCAGGATCACGCCGAGGGGAGCCACGACGATGGCCACCGCCATCTTCGAGAGCACGACTTCGGTGTCGGAGATCGGCAAGGATTTCCAGAACAGGATGCTGCGATCCTTGCGCTCGGTGTACAGGCAGTCGATCAGGTAGAAGAACACGACGACCGTCATGAACACCGAGATCAGTCCGAAGATCGCGAGGAACGAGACGGCGAACAGAGTCTCCTTCTTGTCGTCGGGTATCTTGATCGCCTTCCGCATCTCCTCGCGGTCGTGATCGGTCAACCCCGTCTGGTCCATGGACTGCGCGTCCATCATCACCTTGGCATGATGGTTGTCGGAGCCCTGGATCAACGCCCATGTGAAGAACAGCGTGATGAGTCCGACCCAGACCAGCGGCGCGATCCACAGCGACTTGTGTTCCCAGAACTCACGGCGAATCAACATTGGAAACGTGGTGTTCATGCGGCCTCCTTCGACACGGCGGCCGCGCCGGCCGGCTGCATCATGGCTACGAACAAGTCCGTGACCGAGGGCACCCGGGTCTCACCGAGTTGCGCGAGATCGGCCTGCTTGCGGCCGTCGTAGAGCATCGCCACGCGACCGAACACCTCGCGTTCGTAAAAGGGCTTCAACGCGCGCGCCGCATCGACGTTGCCGGCGGCGGGCACCAGCTGCATGAAGCGTTCGCCCAGGTTTTCCATCGCCGCATCGAGCACGATCTTGCCGCGCTGGATGAAGATGATGTCGGTGAGGATGTTTTCGATTTCTTCGACCTGGTGGGTGGTCACGAGAATCGTGCGCTCCTTGTCGAAGTAGTCGTTGAGCAGGCTGTCGTAGAACGAGCGGCGGAACAGCAGGTCGAGGCCGAGCGTCGGCTCGTCGAGCACCAGTAGTTTGGCGTCGATGGCGAGGATCAGGGCCAGGTGCAGCTGCGTGACCATGCCTTTCGAGAGCTGGCGCACCCGGCTGTCGGGCTTGATGTCGGTCTTGGCGAGGAATTCGAGGGCGCGGGTGCGATCGAACCGCGGGTGAATCCCCGCGACCAGTTCGACCGCCTGGGAAACCTTGATCCAGCGCGGCAGCACGGCCACGTCGGCGATGAAGCAGACTTCTTCCATGAGCGCGTTGCGCTCGGTGCGCGGATCCTTGCCGAGCACCTTGAGCTCGCCATCGAAACCGGCGAGGCCGAGGATGGCCTTGATGGCGGTGGTCTTGCCCGAACCGTTCGGCCCGATGAGGCCGACGATTCGACCGGCCTGAATGTTCAGGTCCACGCCGCGCAGCGCCTGCGTCGAGCCGTAGTTCTTCGAAAGGCCGCGAGCTTCAATTATTGCTGTCATCTTCTTGACCTGTTTTGATTTGCGTCGGAAACGGCTGCGTTGCCAGAGCCGATTTCGCGCCGCGTTTCATGAGTTCTTCCGTCGTGAAGCCGAGCCGCGAGATGGTCGCGTAAATCTTCGGCCACTCGGTCTCGAGGAAGGACACACGCTCGTCTTTCAGGAGCGCCTGGCGCGCTCCTTCGCTGACGAACATGCCCAGACCCCGTCTCTTCTCGACCAGTTGCGCATCGACGAGCTGCTGGTATGCCTTGAGAACCGTTAGCGGGTTGACGCGGAATTCCGCGGCAACAGCGCGCACCGAAGGCAGCGGGTCACCCTCTTTGAGGACGCCCTCGAGAATCATCGCGACCACTCGGCGACTCAACTGCCGGTAGATCGGCTGGCTGTCGTCCCACTGCGGGTCCATCAGAGTGCTCCGTTGACCTAGCGTACCAGGGTGCTGACGGCCGCCAGGAAGGCGGTACCGGTGTGGCGCTGCATGTTCGTCAGGCTCGTTGCATCGACAAAGGTCCAGCTCAGCATCACGGTCAGGGCCAGCGCCGCGAAGGCACTCGCAACTGCTTTCAGGTTCAGGGTCATCATGGTCGTCTCCTCATCTCTTCGGTTTCGTGGCGCCTCGCCCTTTGCGATTCGCTCTACGTGTTGGTGTTATATATAACTACAACACCAACTCAGAAGCAATCCCTAACCCCAAAAATATTCCTGGTGCGTTGCAAGCCTAGAGACGGCATTCCGCTTACCGGGAGCGAACATGGGGCCTAGGTTATTGTTTGTAGTGGGAATTATCGTGGCGCATGGCGCCTTGGCCGCCGGTTGGGTGCATGAGGAGGCGCCAAAGCAGCGCGCCAGCGTCGCCACCTGTGTGCGGACTCCCGATGCGCTTCCGAATATCACGCCGCAGCGCGAGCTGTACGCGATGGCCGTGATTCCACCCGCTGACGATGAGGCCAGGCGGCCGTGAACGCGGCCACAATCACGATGGACGGTCTCACTACTCCGGAAAATGCACCGCGCTTCGCGCGCGCGAGCGCCACGCGTAGAGTCGAGGTCGTGAGTGATGACGAAGACGCGCAATTGATGCTCGCCTACGCGCGCGGCGAGATGCGCGCCTTCGAGACTCTGTACGCGCGCCATCGCGGCGCGCTGTATCGCTATCTCACGCGCCAGGCGCGCGATGGCGAAATCGCCAACGATCTTTTCCAGGAAGTGTGGAGCCGCGTCATCGTGAATCGCGCGCGCTACGAACCGCGCGCGAAATTCCGCACCTTCCTGTTTACGCTGGCGCATAACTGCTTCATCGATCACTGCCGGCGCATCAAGGCCCGCCCGACCGGCATGGGGATCGAAGACGCCGATGCCGCCGACCTGCTGCCGGCGGCCGATGAATGGCGGCCGGACTCGGCGCTGGCGCGCGCCGAAACATCGCGTCACTATCGCGCGGCGCTGGCGGCGCTGCCGGCCGAGCAGCGCGACGTCTATCTACTACACGAGGAATCGGATTTGTCGCTCGAGGAAATTGCGCGGGTCACCGGCGTGGGCGCCGAGACGGCGAAGAGCCGGCTGCGTTACGCGGTGGCCAAACTCAAGGCGGCGATGTCCGTCGCGGAGGCCTGAAGTGAGCGGCTCCGACGAAGAATTCGAAGACTTCCTCAAGCGGCGCAAACCGATCTTCCGCAAGCCGGACGACATGTTCGAGCCACCGGCGGAAATCGACCGTATCGTGTTGCGGCAGGCGCGCGACGCCATCGAGACCGAGCAGCCGTTGCGTGTATTTCGCACCCCGCGGTGGGCCACGCCGGTCGCACTGGCGGCCACGCTGTTGCTGGCGTTCACGGTCATTTTTCAAGCGGGGATGCCGCAGAAGAGGAAGGCATTGATGCCCGAGGTCACGGTGCAAAACGTCGCGCAGCGCATCGAAGACCAGGAGTCGCCGGCACCTGCCGCGATGGCGCCCGCATCGTCCGCTGACGATCGCGTCAGCGACGCAGCGGCACCCGGCGAAGCCGTGGCCGATCTGTCGCAGCCCATGGCCGCCCGGCGCGAGATGGCGGCACCCGCGCCGCGCTCGGCCGTGCCGGCGAGCAGCGCGGACGGACTGGTGGCACGCGAGGAAGCGGATCGTCATGCCGCGGCGTCGCCCCGGGCTGCGCCGGCAGCCGCGGGCAGTGCGGGTGACGCCATGGCCCGCGCACGCCGTGCTGACTCCACTGGGGACGCGCCAGCGCTGGTGGTCACCGTGCCCGCTGCGAAGTCCACCGAGGTCCCGACCTGGCGGCGCGATTCGAAAACCTGGCTGGCGGAAATCGAACGATTGCGCAATGCGGGAGACACCGCGCGCGCGAGTGCCGAGCTCGAGGAATACAAGCGCCAACATCGCGCCTACGCCGCGGGTCCCGATCAATAGCGCCGGGGCGGAAGCACAGCCTCCCTGCTAGAATTCCGGCCCGTTTTATTTTCTTTTTTGGGGCCGTCCGCAATCATGATGAAACCCGCAGTCAATGTCGCGATCACCGGAGCCGCCGGTCAGATCGGTTATGCCCTCGCCTTCCGCGTCGCTTCCGGCCAGATGTTAGGCGCCGACACGCCGGTGAATCTGCACCTGCTCGAGGTCACGCCGGCACTGCCGCAACTCGCGGGCGTGGTCATGGAGCTCAACGATTGCGCGTTTCCCACGCTCAACAAGATCGTCGCCACCGACGATGCCCGCGCGGCGTTCAAGGATTGCCAGGCGGCGCTGCTGGTGGGCGCGCGGCCACGCGGTCCGGGCATGGAACGCAAAGATCTGCTGATGGCGAACGCGCAGATTTTCTCCGCCCAGGGCAAGGCGATGAACGACGTTGCGGATCGCAATATCCGCGTCCTGGTGGTCGGCAACCCGGCCAACACCAACGCCATGATCGCGCGCGCCAACGCCAGGAACCTGAACCCGCGCAACTTCACCGCCATGACGCGCCTCGATCACAATCGCGCGCTGTCGCAGCTCGCCGAGAAAACCGGCAGCCACGTGACCAGGATCCGCAAGATGCTGATCTGGGGCAATCACTCCTCGACGCAGTATCCCGACCTGAATTTCTGCACCGTCGACGGCAAGCCGGCGCAAGGCCTCGTCGACCGCAAGTGGTACGAAGACACCTTCATCCCGACCGTGCAGCAACGCGGCGCGGCCATCATCAAGGCACGCGGTGCTTCGTCGGCCGCCTCGGCCGCCTCGGCCGCCATCGATCACATGCGTGACTGGCACCTCGGAACCGCCGCCGACAACTTCATCAGCATGGCCGTGCCGTCCGATGGCAGCTACGGCATTCCGGAAGGCGTGGTGTATTCCTATCCGGTGACCACGGCCAACGGCGACTACAAGATCGTGCAGGGCCTCACCGTGGACGAGTTCTCGCGCAAGCGCATGGACGCCACCGACAAAGAGCTGCGTGAAGAGCGCGACGGCGTCAAGGAACTGATCTAACTAGATTGCGGTTGTCAGTTTCCCGACCCGCAGACCGATCGGCATGCGGATCGGGACGCTGCCACCCTCGCCAGGCCACACCGCGGCCAGCCATTCGCCGAGCAGCGGCACCGGATCGGTGCCGAGAGCCTTGCGATAGCGCGCGGTTGCCGACCAGCTGCTCACGTAGCCCGCGACCTGCTCGAGATTCCACTGGAGCTCGAGGCCAAACGCAGGCGCGGCGATTTCCTCGAATGGAAACGGCAGCGTGCGATAGCCGGCTTCGATGTGCCGGCGCTCGGGCGGCCAGTACGGCCCGACCACCTCGCGGTAGAACTTGAGAAAGCGCTCATCGAGTGTTGGCTCGACAAAGCGCGGCCGCGGATAGTTCCACACCGCAAGCAGCGCACCTGGCCGCGCCACGCGCACTGCCTCGGCGTAGAACGCCGTGACATCGAACCAGTGCAGTGCCTGGGCGACGGTGACCAGGTCGGCGGATTGCCCTGCAAGACCGGAGTGTTCGGCGGGCGCCACAGCGTAGCGCACGCGGGCATGCGCCTTGGCGGCGCCTATCTGCTCAGGCGCCACATCCGTGGCGTACACCACCGAGAAGTGTTCCGCGAGCGCCGTGCTTGCCTGGCCGCTGCCGCAGCCACAATCCCAGACCGCCTCGCGCGCCGGCGAAATGCGCGCGAGCCACGCGAACAGCTCGGGTGGATAGCCCGGCCTGAAATTCGCGTACTCGCGCGCGACCGTCGAGAAAAGCTCGGCATTGGACATGCGGCTCCTTTTACGCCTGATGGGCTGCGGACCCAAGTGCGGCCGGGCCGTCCTGCCATCGCCACGCAGTCGCGTGCTTTCGAAGTGCTGGCATAAGCGCGTCGCGCGCGCGGCCTCGCGGAAACGACTATAGTTTCGCAAACGCAACGAGGGCCATACTCATGCTCGGCGCAATCCTGGTCATCCTTTCCCTGATCGCCGGCGCCGCCTACGTGGCGAAGGTGGGCACCGTCTTCACGCTGGCCTTCATCGCCGCCGTCGTGTTCATGGCGTACAAGCGCCTGCCGCTCATCGCGTTCACCGTGGTGTTCACGCTGCTGCTCGCCACTTACACGTATTTCGCGCCGCCCGCCGGCATCTGGAAGGGTTTCCTGTGGGTGCTGCTGGCGGCGCTGTGGCTGTTCAACCTGCGGCCGCTGCGCAAGGCGATCATCACGCGGCCTTTCATGAAGGCCTACATGCGCCTGCTGCCTTCGATGTCGCAGACTGAAAAGGAAGCGCTCGAGGCCGGCACCGTGTGGTGGGACGGCGAGCTGTTCACCGGCAAGCCCAAATTCGAGAAGTTGTTAGCCAGCAAGGCGCCGCAACTGACCGCCGAGGAGCAGGCATTCATCGACGGCCCGTGCGAAGAGCTGTGCCGCATGTACGACGACTGGGACGTCACGCACAAGCGCGGCGACATGCCGCCCAAGGTGTGGGACTACCTCAAGCACAAGGGCTTCTTCGCGATGATCATCCCGAAGAAATACGGCGGCCTCGAGTTCTCCGCCTACGCGCATTCCTGCGTGCTCGTGAAGCTCGCCAGCCGTTCGGGGTTGTTGGCCGCCACCACCGCCGTGCCGAATTCGCTCGGGCCGGCCGAGCTGCTGAACCACTACGGCACGCCCGAACAGAAGGATCATTATTTGCCGCGCCTCGCGCGCGGTGAAGAAGTGCCGTGTTTTGCGCTGACTCACCCGCGCGCCGGCTCCGACGCGGCGTCGCTGCCCGACACCGGCGTGGTCTGCAGGGGCGTGTACCAGGGCAAGGAGATCGTCGGCCTCAAGCTCAATTTCTCCAAGCGCTACATCACGCTCGCGCCCATCGCCACGGTCGTGGGTCTCGCGTTTCGCCTCTACGACCCCGACAAGTTGTTAGGCGGGGAGAAGATCGATTACGGCATCACCTGCGCGCTGATACCGCGAAGCACGGCGGGTCTGAACATCGGACGCCGCCATTTCCCGCTCAACGTGCCGTTCCAGAACGGCCCGTTGTCGGGCAAAGACGTGTTCGTGCCACTCGACACCATCATCGGCGGGCCGAAAATGGCGGGCCAGGGCTGGCGCATGCTGGTCGAGCAGCTCTCGGTGGGCCGCTGCATATCGCTGCCGTCGAACGCCACCGGCGGCGCCAAGGCCGGCGTATTCGCCTCGGGCGCGTACACGCGCATCCGCCGCCAGTTCAACATGTCGGTGGGCAAGTTCGAAGGGGTCGAAGCGGTCATCGCCCGCATGGTCGGTTACACCTACACCATGGACGCGGCGCGCTCGGTCACCGCCGGCGCCATCGATGGCGGCGAGAAGCCTTCGGTACCCTCCGCAATGCTGAAGTATCACGTCACCGAAATGGGCCGGCAGGTGTCGAACGACGCCATGGACGTGCACGGTGGCAAGGGAATCCAGCTAGGCCCGCGCAACTACCTCGGGCGCAACTACCAGGTGGTGCCGGTGGCCATCACCGTCGAAGGCGCGAACATCCTCACGCGCTCGCTCATCATCTTCGGCCAGGGCGCGATCCGCTGCCACCCGTTCGTCCTGAAGGAAATGACGGCGGCGCGCAATCCGGATCGCAAGGCCGGCGTCGATGAATTCGATGCGGCGCTGTTCGGGCACGTTGGCTTCAGCATCAGCAATGCCGTGCGTTCGTTCGTCATGGCGCTCACCCACGCGCGCTTCACCCGCGTGCCGGAAGTCGGCGAGACCAAGCGCTATTACCAGCACATCGTGCGGTTCTCCGCGTCGTTCGCTTTTGCCGTCGACGTGGCCATGCTCACGCTCGGCGGCTATCTCAAGAAGAAAGAGAACCTGTCAGCGCGCCTGGGCGACGTGCTCTCGGCGATGTACCTCGCCTCCATGGTTCTCAAGCATCACGAGAACCAGGGTCGACCGGCCGAAGACCTGCCGGTGGTCGAGTGGGCCTGCCGCAACCAGCTCTACAAGGCGCAGGAGCAGCTGCACGACTTCCTGCGCAACTTTCCCAACCGGTTTCTCGCCGGCTTCATGCGCGCGTTGATTTTTCCGGGGGGCCGCACCTACTCGGCCCCCAGCGATCGCCTCGGCCGCAAGCTCGCCGATGCGGTGCTCAGCCCGACCGAGGTGCGCGATCGCCTGTGCCGCTTCGTGTACCGCACGCTCGAGCCCGGCAACCCGCTCGGACTTCTGCAGGAAGCCCTGGTGCTGTCGCAGACCGCCGAACCCATCGAGAAACGCATCCGTGTCGAGGGCGTGAAGACCGGCAAGGTGACCGCGCTCGACGTGCCCGGGCAGATCGCGCAGGCGCTGCAGCAAGGCATCATCTCCGACACCGAGGCGGCATGCCTGCGCGACTACGATCGCAAGGTCATGGAGCTCATTACCGTCGATGACTTCGAGAGTCATGAGCTGGGCGCCCAGGCGCAGCCCGTTCCCGACGCCGGCTCGGACGACTTCCACCTGCCGTCCGGGCAGGTCGCGTAACCCAGGGTGACGATGAGCTCGCCTCCCGTTCCAGTAGTTAGCCCGCCGGAGCCGCCACAGCCGCTGACGCAGGTGTGCACCAATTGCCACGCGCCGCTCTCCGGCGAGTACTGTTCGGCTTGCGGCCAGCGTCACGAACCGCACATTCACACTGTGGCGCATTTCGCCGGCGAGGCATTCGAAAGCATCTCGCACGCCGACTCGCGCCTGTGGCGCACGCTGTGGTACCTGCTGACGCGGCCCGGATTTCTCACGCGCCAGTTTTTCGAGGGCCACCGGGTGGCCTACCTGCCGCCGTTCCGCCTGTACCTGGTGATCAGCCTGCTGTTCTTCGTGATCGTGGGCATGCCGGATGGACCGGAAATCCAGACCGATGGCGCATCGACTCCGCAGGAGCGCATCGCAAGGCTGAACGCGGCGGCAGCCGACCTCGAACAGGAGGAAGGCCCGGCGAGCGATGCGCTCAAACTGGCGGGGCGGGCCGTCAAACGGCAGGCCGACAAGGAAAGCGCGGCGCTCAATTCAGGAAAGCCTGGCGCCAAAGCTTCCCTCGAAGTCGACAACGACAGGTGGTCGGTCGGGTTTTGCGATCGGATCGAGAACCACCCCAGCCTGAAGGCCTCCTGCGCGAAGATCGAAGCAGACGGCGGCGCCGAGTTCGGCAAGTCGGTGATTCACAACATTCCGCGCGCGATGTTCGTATTCCTGCCGCTGCTCGCGCTCGCGATGAAGCCGCTGTACCTGCGCCCGAAGCGTTACTACGTGGAGCACCTGCTGTTTCTCGTCCACAACCACGCCTTCGTGTTTCTCGCGCTCGCGCTGCTCACACTGATCAAGATGATTCCGGTGGTCGGAAACCATGTTGGAGCACTCGAGGCTTTTGTCTGGCTGTACCTGCTGTGGTACCTGTTCCGCGCCATGCGCAATTTCTACGGCCAGGGCCGGGCGCTCACCCTGGCGAAATACTTCGCCATCGGCTTTTCCTACGTCGTGGCCGGCGTGATCGTCCTGCTGCTCACCGCTTTCTACAGCGCCATGACATTGGCGTAATGAAGGGCGCTCACCGCTTGCGCGACGGGTTCGCGCGGGTCTAACTTGCCACCTTCATTGCAAAGGAGCGGCCCATGAAACTCACTTTCCTGCCACGCCTCGCACTCGGCGCCCTGGTTCTTGCGGCAAGCGGTGTCGCGCTTGCCGAACGCACGCCCTCGCCGCCTGGCGCCGAGGTCTACATCGTTTCGCCGAAGGATGGCGCGAAGATCAAGGGTCCCGTGACCGTGGTTTTCGGCCTCAAGGGCATGGGTATCGCGCCGGCGGGTATCAAGTTCGACAACACCGGCCATCATCACCTGCTCATCGACAGCGATCCGCCCGCGGATCTGTCGCTGCCGCTCGCCGCCAACGACAAGAGCGTGCATTTCGGCAAAGGGCAGACCGAGACCACGCTGACACTGCCGCCGGGCAAGCACACGCTGCAGCTGGTGCTCGCCGATTCGGTGCACACGCCGCACGACCCGGCCGTGATCTCGAAGAAGATCACGATCACGGTCGAGAAATAACGCGCGACTCGCTCATGTCCGCGCCGCGCGCCATCCTGCATGTCGACATGGACGCGTTCTACGCATCCGTGGAACAGCGCGACCGCCCGGAATTGCGCGGCCAGCCGGTCATCGTCGGCGGCACCAGCAATCGCGGCGTCGTGGCCGCGGCGAGTTATGAAGTCCGCGCTTTCGGCGTTCGCTCGGCGATGCCCATCCGCGAGGCGCTGCGCCGCTGTCCGCATGCCATCTGCGTCCAGCCGCGCATGTCGGTGTACCGCGAGGTGTCGCACGACGTATTCGCGATTTTTCACGAGTACACGCCGGTGGTCGAAGGCCTGTCGCTCGACGAGGCGTTTCTCGATGTGACCGCGAGCCTCGCGCTCAAGGGCGACGCGGTCACCATCGCGCGCGGCATCAAGCAGCGCATCCGCGCCGGCACGCAGCTCGCGGCCTCGGTCGGCGTCGCGCCTAACAAGCTGGTGGCCAAGATCGCCTCGGAACTGGAAAAGCCCGACGGCCTCACCGTGGTCACCAGCGACAACCTGCACGCCGTGCTCGATCCGCTCTCGGTGCGCCGCCTGCCCGGCCTCGGACGCAAGCTGGGCGAGCGCGTCGAGGCGGCCGGCATCGCCACCCTCGGGGCGCTGCGCGTGGCGCCCGATGCCATGCTCTGGCCGATCTTCGGGCGCGACTCGCAACGCATGCGTGACCGCGCGTCGGGCATCGACGAGCGCCCGGTGATGTCCGAGTGGGACGAGAAATCGATCAGCGCCGAGGAAACATTTTCCAGCGATCTCGCCGATCACGGCACGATGGAGGCGGAGGTGCTGCGCCTGGCGGACCGCGCCAGCCAGCGCATGCGCGCGCAGAATCTCGCCGCCGGCTGCGTCCAGGTGAAGATCCGGCGCGCCGATTTCACGACCTTCACGCGCCAGAAGCGCTTCGAGCCGTCGACCACCGATTCGCGCACGATTGCCAAGATCGCCGCCGAGTTGCTCGACGCCTGGCTCGGCGAGCAGCCGCGCGCCAAGGTCAGGTTGTTAGGTGTCGGCGTGAATCACCTGCACGCCGCCGACCAGATGGACCTGTTCGCGGCACCCACGGCGCCCGCGGCAAATCCGGCCTCCACCGCGCTCGACTCGGCGGTCGACCAGATTCGCGAGCGCTTCGGCAATTTCGCCGTACGCCGGGGCAGCGCCATCCCGGTGGACCGACACGCGAACCCACCCGACGAGGATATGTCCGAGGAAGCTCCGGGACGACGTCGGACCCGGGGCCCGTCGCCAAGTCCCGACCGTCGCTAGCCGGGGCGAAAAAGCCCGTGTAATACTCGCCGGCCGTTAATATGGACGCCGCCGTTTCGGCGACGTTGAGAGTGGCCGTCAGGCCTGGAAAGTCCATGTACGCCTCATTTTTTGGCCTCAACGAGAAGCCTTTCTCGATCACCCCGGACCCGCGGTACCTGTTCCTCTCGGAGCGGCACGCGGAGGCACTGGCGCACCTGGTGTACGGCATCAACGAGGCCGGCGGGTTCATCCAGCTCACCGGCGAGGTGGGCACCGGCAAGACCACGGTAGTTCGCTCATTGCTGGCGCAGGCGCCGAAGCACGCCGAGATCGCCCTCATCCTCAATCCGCGCATGACGCCGGCGGAGTTCCTGCTGGCGATCTGCGAAGAGCTCGGACTCGCGGTGCCGGTGGGCTCGGAGCGCAGCCTCAAGGATCTGGTCGACCTGCTGAGCCGTCATCTGCTCAAGGCGCATTCCGAAGGCAAGCGCATCGTGCTGGTGGTCGACGAAGCGCAGAACCTGGCCCCCGAGGTGCTCGAGCAGGTGCGCCTGCTCACCAATCTGGAAACCGAAACCCAGAAGCTGCTGCAGATCATCCTCATCGGCCAGCCCGAGCTGCGCGAGTTGTTAGGCCGCGTCGAGCTGCGGCAGCTCGCGCAACGCATCACCGGGCGCTACCACCTCGATCCCCTGTCGGGTGACGAGGCGGCCGCGTACGTTCGCCACCGCCTGCGCGTCGCCGGTGCCACGCGCGACGTGTTCACGGCCGGCGCGCTGCGCGAAATCCAGCATCTCTCCGGCGGAGTGCCGCGCCTCATCAACATCATCAGCGATCGCGCGCTGCTCGGCGCGTTCACCGAAGACCGCCACGTGGCCAGTGCCAGCGTGACGCGCCGCGCCGCCGGCGAGGTGTTCGGCAAGAGCATCCAGCCGCGCTGGCTGCCCTGGGCCGCAGGTTCGGCCGTGGCCGCGCTGGCGGTGGTGAGCGCGGTACTGCTGTTGCCGCGCTTCCTCGCTCCACAGCCCGCGGCACGCCTCACGGCGGCGGCACCCGTGGCGCAGCCCGCGCCCGCGCCACAGCCGGCCGCGCCCGATCTCGACAAGTTGTTAGGCGACTACGCCGGCGAGACCGACCCGGACAACGCGTTCAACAAGCTGTTCGCGCTGTGGGGCCTGCGCTATGTGGCCGGGCACGTGGACCCCTGCAGCCAGGCCCTGCAGGCCGGGCTGGAATGCCTCACTCAACGCGGATCGCTGGCGCAACTGCGGTTGTTCAATCGCCCCGCCGTGCTCAATGTCATCGATTCCACCGGCCGTGCGCACCAGCTGGTGCTCGCCGGGCTCGACGATGAGCATGCGCAGGTGGACCTCGGTGGCGCGCAGCGCGAGATCGGCATCGGCGATCTGTCGCGCGCCTGGTTCGGCGACTACGTGCTGTTGTGGCGGCCGGCCGCCGGCGGCTCGCAACCGCTGGCCCTGGGTGCGCGCGACACGCGCGTGCGCTGGTTGCGCGACAGCCTGCGCCGGGTGAATGGTTTGCCGGCTGACGAATCGGCCAACGATCGCTTCGACGCGGAGCTCGCGACCCTGGTCGAGGATTTCCAGCGCAAGAATCGCCTGGCGGTCGACGGCATCGCCGGGGTGCAGACGCAGGTCGCGCTCGACGCCGCGCTCAACGATTCCGCGACTCCATTTCTGCGCAGCGGCAGCGGGAGCTGACATGTCATTCATTCTCGATGCCCTCAAGAAATCCGAGACCGATCGCCAACGGCAATCAGCGCCGGCATTGTTCGAGGTCAAGGTGGCCGCTCCGCGGCGCCGCTTTCCGCTCTGGGGCTTGGCCGTCGGCGCGTTGTTAGCCGTCAACATCGCCTTCCTGGCCTGGTACGGGCTGCGCGGCGCGGCGGCACCTCCCGCGGCGCCGGCGGCAATCGAAGCCGCTGCCGCGAATGCGCCGCCCCCGGGTATGGTCACGGTTCCCGCCACTGCCACTTACATTCCAGCGAACGCCGCGCCGAACGTGACGATGGGTGCCAACAACTCCGATGCGGGCGTGATTGCGCCGAGCCAGGCTCCGCCGCTCGTGGAGGAACCCGTGCTGTCAGGCCAGGAGCCATCGGTGCCGCCCGACTATGACGCGCGTGACTACCAGCCTGCGATAACGCCGGCGCAGGCGAATGCCACCGCCGCGGCGCGCCGCTCGGGCACGCTGCCGTCACGCGACGAAGTGCTGGCGCAGGGCAAGCAACTGCCCGAGCTGCGTCTCGACCTGCTCGTCTATGACGCCGATCCGGCGAAGAGATTCGTCTTCATCAACATGCGCAGGCTACGCGAGGGCGAGTCAATTCCCGAAGGCGTCCGCGTCGACACCATCACGCAGACCGGCGCGCGGCTTTCCTACCGGGACACGCAGTTCACGCTGGAACAGAACTAGCGGGCTAGCGATCGGCTGAAGCCCGCTCGATGGGGCGGTGCTCGGCTTCCCACGCCAGGTAGTCGCCCTCGAGATGCGCCAGGCGCGTGAAGCCGGCCTTTCGCAGAACGTCTTCGGCTAACAAGGTTCGGCGGCCACTGCGGCAGTAGAGCACCACCTGTTTGTCGCGCAATGCCGCGAGCTCGTCGATGCGCGACGACAGCAGCTCGTGCGAAACATTGCGCGCCCCGGGCACATGACCGGCAGCGAACTCCGCGGCGGTGCGAACGTCAAGCACCACCAGGTCTGTGTCCTTGCGCTCGAGACGCGCGAGCAGGTCCGCCTGGCTGATCGGCTCCGCGCTGCTGTCGCCGGCAGGAACGGCGGCGGCCGGGGTAGGATCGGCCGCGGTCGCCGGCACCGTGATGCCGGCGGCACCGAACAGCGCCCAGGCTGGCAACCAGGCTAACAACTTCATGGATCGGCTTCGCATGGCGCTCTCCCGCGTCAGGCCTCGGCGGCGAGTCTCGCGATCTCGACCGGTGTGAGGCGATGGATGATCCACTCCTTCATCTGGCGCGCATCCAGCGACTTGTAGAAGCGCAGCGCCGGCTCGTTCCAGTCGAGCACCGCCCATTCCATGCGTCCGCAGCCGCGCTCCGTGGCGATGCGCGCCAGCGCGCGCAGCAGCGCCCGGCCGATACCGTGCTGGCGCTGCGAGGGACGCACGAAGAGGTCTTCGAGGTACAAACCCGGCCGGCCGACGAAGGTCGAGAAATTGAAGAAATACAGCGCAAATCCCGCAGGCTCGCCGTTCCATTCCGCGATCAGCACGTGGATGACGGGATTGGGGGATTCCAGCTCGCGCAGAAAATCGTCGGCGCCGGCCTTGGCCTCGTGCAGAAGCTTTTCGTACTCAGCGAGCTCGCGCACCAGGCTGGCGATGGTCGGCGCGTCCGCGCGCGTCGCGGGTCGAATGTTCAGCACGGCGGCGCCCCTTCTCTCCCGGCCATCACTCGGCGATGTACCAGTGCATGTCCTTGTCGCGTTCGAGTACGAAGCGATCGTAGGGCAGCCCCTGCCCGCTCACGTCGTAGATGGCGCGCGTGCCGCCCATGTCGTACTTGGGTGTGAGCTCCTCCACCACGCGCAGCGTGGTGATCATGGTCTCGCGCATGCCCTCGTTGTTGGTGCAGGCGGTGACCAGCGTCTTGCGCGCGGATTTCGAGGTGGCCTTGTTGAAGTTGGGGCTCATGTACTTGCTGTAGTACTCCTCGCAGTGACCTTCCGAGAGGCTGGCTTCGGCACGCGCCAGCAGCTCGCTGATGCCGGGTGCGAGCGGCGTGGGAGCCACGGGTGCCGCGGTCGCGGCGCTGCCGGCGGGCGGCGTCGGCGCCGAGGCCACGCGGCCTTCGAGCAGGTCGTCGATCTGCGCCTCGATCTCGCTCGGGATGACGGCGCGCCACTGCGCTCCGTATTGCATGAGGCCCACGGTTACCGTGCCCTTCACCGCTCCGCGGTCCTTGGGCGGCGTGGCCCGCCCCAGTAGATAGACCACCTTGCCGTCGGGGACGACCGCCAGCCAGTTGAATTTTTCATAGACACGCGCACGGATGCGCAGGCGATCGGCGAGCGCGACGTAGAAACGCACCGGCGTCATGTTCTCCAGGTCCGAGAGCGAGCGCCCGGGTCCGAACAGGCGTGAGCGATAGGTGTTGTCGCCGCTCGAGCCTTCCTCGCGCATCAGGCCGAGCAGGTGGGTGCGCAATTTTTCGAGCTCGTCGGGATGTATTTCCTGGGCTATCGCCTGGGCGTTGCCGCCGGCCACGGCGTTGAGAAACTGCTCGGCACCACGCTCCTGGGCACCATTCGGGCCGGCAGCGGAAGCCGGTGTGCAGGCCGCGGCGGCCAGCACGACAAGAATCAGGGCTCTAAGGGCCATTTGGCACTCCATTCGCATGAACGCGGCGGCGATCATAACCGGGGCGGTCGGGGCCGCCTCAACTGTGAGAATCGTCTCGTTACAAGACATTGGTGGCGGGACGCAGTTCACGGATTACTTCGGCGCAAGGCCTTGGTGCGGCCTTCCCCGATAAACTGACATATCTTGTTAAAGTGTTTTCGCACCCCTTGTTTTCGCTGGCTTTCGCGGGTCCCCCACCACCGTCATGTTGCCGCAGTCGGAATTCGAACCGCCCATGCTCGCCAATGCCGCGGCGCCGGTGGCGATTGCCGCGATCACGCAGGACCGCGCACTGATCGGGCTGCTGCGCAGCGTCGTCGACCCCTCGAACGATCTCATCCTGGTCAGCTCCGAAACCGAGCTCACTCCGCACCTCAATAGCCGGCGAGTCTCCGTCGCGCTGCTCGACAGCATGTTCATCGAGGCCGATCTCGGCGCCATGGCCGAACGGCTGCGCGCGACCTGGCCGGATCTCGTCCTGGTGGTGGTCGGTACCGCCGAAGAGCAGTCCAAGGTCGCAGCGCAGATCACCACCGGTGTGGTGTATCGCTTCCTGCATCGTCCAGTGTCCGCGCCGCGTGTGCGGCTGTTCGTCGACGCGGCCCTGCGCCGCCATGAAGTCGAGAACGTCGAGCGCACGCTCGAGCAGACGCGTCCCGACTTCTCGAAATTCGAAGGCGCCAGGTCCAGGTCCGCGGGCAGCAGACGCGGCGCGTTGATCGGCGTCATCGCCGCGATCGTGATCGTCGCCGCCGGCGGTGCCTGGTACGCGCTGTCATCCGGCGGTGCCCGGCCGAGCGTTGCGGATTCCGATTCCGCGGCGCCGGTAGTTAGTGCACCGGTCGAGGCGCCGGCTTCGAAGCCGGCAGCGGCGGCCGTACCGCCGGTTCAAAGAGCTGAAGCAGCTCCGGTGGCAACGCCCGCGCCGGCACCGGCCGCGGTCGTGGCGGCGCCACCGCCCGCCGTTGCGGAAGAATCCGTGGCCGAACGCCTGCGGCCAGCCAAGTCCATGGTTGCGCCCGTCGTGCAGGTGCCTGAAGAGATCGCACCGCGAACTCCGCCGCCCGCGCCGGCTCCCACATTCGAACAACGGCTGCGCGAGCAACTCGTCCAGGCCGAAGCCGCGCTGCAGCGCGGCGAGCTCGCCTCACCGCCGGGCCGCAACGCCGTGGCGCTGTTCATGGGAGCACTGGAGCTGGACCCGGGCAACACGCTCGCCAAGGCTGGCCTGGTCCGCGTTGCCGATCGCCTGCTGAGCGCCGCCGAACGTGCGCTGACCGCCGGCAGCGTCGAGGACGCGCGCAAGATGGTGGACGTCGCCGAGACGCTCACTCCCGCCACGGCACGCGGCGCGTTCCTCATGATGCAGATCGAGCGCGAGCACGAACGCGCGGCGCTCACGCGCGCGAAAGACAGCGACGCGCAGGACAAGCAGACGAAGGGCGACACCTATCTGCGGCTCGCGAACGCGCGCCTGCGCAGCGGCGCGCTCATCGAGCCTTCCGAGGACAACGCGCGCTTCTACCTCGACGCCGCGCGCCAGATCGTGCCCGACGATCCGGCGCTCGACGAGACTTCGCGCGCGCTGCAGAAGCAGTTGCTCGATCGCGCCGCGACCGCGGCCTCCTCCGGCGATGCGGCGGACACCGAGCGCTGGCTGGCCAACGCCGACAGCGCCGGCGCCGCGCGTCAGGAGATGACCGGCATTCGCCGCGCGTTGCAGGACACCCTCATCGGTGCGCGCGCCGGCAAGATGACATCACTGACGCAGTCGTTCGCCACCGCGCTCGCCGCGCAACGGCTGGTTCAACCCGCCGGTGACAGCGCCAAGTCCTATCTGCTGGCGCTCATCAACACCGATGCCGGCAATCCGGCGGTGGCGAGCGCGCGCCAGGGCCTGAGCAGCGCCTATCTAAACGAAATGCATGCCGCCGTGGCGCGCAACGACCTGGTTGCGGCCGACGCCTGGCTCAACGAAACGCGCACCATCGGCTTCACGGGCGAAGACCTGAAGACCGCGGAAGCCGAGCTCGTCGCCGCGCGCGACAAGGCCGCGGAGCAGAACTCGGTCGTCGGCGCGGGCTCACTGCAGCGCATCGAATACGTCGCGCCGAAATTCCCGTCGGTTACCCGCAATCGCGCCGCCTCGGGCTGGGTGGAGCTGGAATTCACCGTGCGCACCGACGGCTCCACCGGCGACATCGTGGTCACCAACGCCAATCCGCGCAAGACTTTCGACAACGCCGCCATGACGGCGGTCGGTGAATGGCGTTACAAGCCCGTGCTGCGCGACGGCAAGCCCGTCGAGCAACGCGCCGCGGTCCGCATCAGGTTCTCGGGCGAATAGATGGACGCGGCGCGCATACAGCGTTTCCTGATCGTCGAGAACGACGCCAAGTACGCCCACTGGCTGCAACACGCGGTCGGCGCCGGCTGGCCCAACGACTCCATCGTCATCATGGACTGGACTTCCTTCGGCCGCGTGCGCACCGCGATGACCGTGCGCGACTACGACATCGTCTTGTTGAGCCTCGCGTTCGACGAAGGCATCGAAGAGCCGACCACCGACAGCTTCGACTGGATCCGCAAGCTGCGCAGCCAGCCGGGCTTTCCCGAGATGATCATCCTGGGTGAAGGCGGCAGTGAGCTCGCCGCCATCCGCACTCTGCGTCTCGGCGCCGCCGACTATCTACCCAAGCGCCTGCTGACGCCGCCGCGGCTGCAGCGTTCCATCAAGCTCACGCTGCGCGCCATCGAGAAGGAAGCACAGCGCCGCGCCGAGCGGCAGGCGCAGGCAGCCGGCAAGCCGGATATCGACAAGCACGCTGTAAGCCTGACGGGCTCGGTCAAGATCACTCCGGCCGCGCCGTCGCACATCTCCACGCAAACCGGCGCCAGCATTGCCAGGGCCGCCGCGCAGGTGATCGCGCCGCCGACGCCCGCCGCATCCGCCCTGGCTCCCGTACCGGCACCCGCGCCTGCGCGCCCGCACATCGCCACGCACACCGGCGCCAGCCTCGCGTTGGCGGCCAAGGCCGCGCTGGCGGCACACGCGCCCGCGGTCGCGGTCGCGGCCACGCCAAAGGAGCCCAAGCCTGTCGCGCCGGAGAATCACCAGATTCCCGGCTACGCCATCCTGCAGAAGATCGGTGAGTCCGAAGCCGCGGCGGTGTACCTGGCGATCGCCGAAGACCTCGGGCACAACGTGGCGCTGAAGATCAGCAAGCGCAAACACTCGGGCGCCGATCCGAACGATACCGGCCAGCGCCAGATCATGTTCCAGCGCGAGTTCGAGGCCATCGCCGCGCTCGATCATCCGTCCATCATCGACCTGTTCGACTACGGCATCCACGAGGGCGTCGAATACCTCGCAATGGAATATTTCCCCTGCGGCGACCTCAAGGCGCGGTTGCAGAATCCGCTGACCGCCGACGAGGCCATCGACTTCCTCAAGGAGATCGCGCGTTCGCTCAAGGTGGTGCACGAAGCGGGCATCATTCACCGCGATCTGAAGCCGCCAAACGTCATGCTGCGCGACGACGGCAGCGTGGTGCTGATCGACTTCGGGCTCGCGCGCAGCCTGCTGTCGGGCGACGGCAGCACGCGCACCGGCGTGCTGCGCGGCTCTCCTTACTATATGAGTCCCGAACAGGCGCAAGGTGAGGCGCTCGATGCGCGCACCGACATCTACAGTCTCGGCGTGATCCTCTACGAGATGCTCGCCGGCAAGAAACCCTACCTCGGCGCGTCGGCCATCGACGTGCTGCAACAACATGTGATGGCGCCGGTCCCGGAACTGCCGGTGCACCAGCTCGCCTATCAACCCCTGCTCGAACGACTGATGTCCAAATCGCGCGAGCAGCGCATCCCTTCGTGTGAAGAGCTGCTGAGCGCGCTCGAACAAATGAGGCTCAGTCACGACAGCGGCATCATCGACCCGGAGACCCTGATCTCCGCCGGCGCAGCTCCTTAAGGAGACCGCATGGACTTCATCAACTTCCCCGTCGTGGCGCTCGGCGCAGCCCTCATCTGCCTCATCGGCGTCACCATCTACGCCATCACGCAGCGCGGCAGCCTGAGGTCGCGCGACGAACAACTCGTGGTGGCGCGCGCCCAGGCCTACGCCATGCTCGAGCTGTCCCAGGCCGGTGTCCTGTTCCTCGACCGCGAGCACAAGCTCATGGGCGAAGCGTCGGCGTCGGCGCCCGAGTTGTTAGGCCACACCTGCGCCGCGGGCACCGCGTTCGTGCAGGTGATCGCCGAGCTCGTGGACGTGATCGTACGGCGCGAAACCGTCGCATTCCTCGAATCGATGTGGAAAGCGGAAGCCGCGGCGCAGGTCGACGCCACGCAGAATCCGCTGGCACGCATCCACAACGGCGCGCGCCACCTGGCGTTGCGGTTCTCGCGGCTCGTGGTCGATGGGCGCGTGCATCACATCATCGTTTCCATCGAACGCATTTCCGCGCCGCGCCTGGTGCCACTCACCATCGAGGTGCCGGCACTCAACGAAGAGACATTCGCGAAACGCCTCGCGGGCGAAACCGGCACGCGGCCGGCGCTCAACGCGGCGGCCATGGCCGCGCTCGAACCGGTTGCGGCCGAGAGCCCGATCGTCGCAAC
Source organism: Steroidobacteraceae bacterium (assembly GCA_035995425.1). GTDB lineage: Bacteria > Pseudomonadota > Gammaproteobacteria > Steroidobacterales > Steroidobacteraceae > CADEED01. The sequence goes on along the minus strand of DASYKM010000188.1, from coordinate 11,307 downwards.
TCCGGCTGCTCCCTCCCTGCCAGCCATGTCGACCGGCGAATTCGAGCTCGGCCCGCTGGACGTCACCGAAGATTCTCTGCCGTCGGTGCATCCGAACGGCGAACGCAATGTCGCCACCATGGCCGCGCTCGCGCACGTCGTCGGCGAAGCCTCGACCGCCAATGTCGACAAGACGCAGAGGATTCAGGCGTTGTCGGCGTCGCTGCCCTCGAATGTTCCGACGCCCGATGCCACCACCGCATCCATGCGTCGGCTCGACGACGGCCATCACCTCGCGACCACCATCACTTCGCCCGACGTCGTGCAGGCGGCGTCCAAGCCCGCCGCGCCGGTGTTCGATCCGGCCGCCATCATCGATCCGCCGGATCCGCGCCTCAGTGAAGTGCTCAAAGAGATCATGCACATCGACGCTGCGCGTCTCGAGACTTTCCTCGCCGAGGCTCGCGAGAAGGCCGGCCAGCTGCGTGCCATCATCAAGCTTCCGGCGCGCGAACCGCAGGCCTTCCGCGAAAAGCTGGTGCTGATCCTCGAGCTCATCCGCGGCATACACGCGCGCGCCGAACGGCTGCCGCTGCCGTCGGTGTGCGAGCGCGCCGAGCGCTTCGAAGCCGCGCTCGGTCAATTGCGCGACAAACAATCTTTGTCAGGCAACGACTTCCTGCCGCTGGCGGTCAAGCTCGACGACCTGCTGAGCCATCTCGCCATCCAGGGCGAAGTGGTCACGCGCCTGCGGGAATGGCGCACGCAGAATGGCGAGTCCGGCTACTCCATCGATGTCACGCAGCGCTCGGCCACCGCCACCGGCACCACCATTCGCCAGCCCCAGCTGCGCAAGGCCGCATCTGCCGCCAGCACGGTTTCGCAGCCCATGTCGGTCGCCGGCAAGGCGGCGCGCCTCTCCGATCTTTCGCAGGAGAGCCTCGATGAAATGGCGGCTTTCCTCGCCGACATGTATTCCAAGCGCGTGTCGCTCGTGGTCGTCGGCCTCGAGGACGTGCCGCGCGGCTATCGCCGCGCCATCGAGAAAATCCTCGGCCAGCTCATCCACAACGCGATTCGCCATGGGCTCGAAACACCGGCCGATCGCGTGGTGATGGACAAACCGGAGATCGGAACCGTCGCGGTGCAGTTCGTGCGCGCCGGCAGCGACGGCTACCAGCTCAGCGTGCAGGACGACGGTCGCGGTCTCGATCACGACAAGATTCGCGCCGAGGCCGTACGCCAGGGCGTGTTCACCGCCGAGGTCGCCGCCGCCATGGATTCCCGCAAGCTCGCCAGCCTCATCTTCCGCCCGGGCTTCACCACCGTCGGCAATGACGGCGCGCGCGGCATAGGCATGGACTTGGTGCGCGACCTGGTGAACAAGGCTGGCGGCCGCGTGGGCATCGCGACCAAGGCGGGTGAATACACCCGCTTCCGCATCACGCTGCCGCATGAGAAAAAAGAGTCGAACGCCGCGGTGGCGTAGGCGCGAAGAGGCGCAGGTTTCGCTGCCAGCGTCAGGCGCGGCTGCGAAACGTGATCGAATAGCGCTGCACCTGCATGGGAGCGATGCTGTGCTCCCAATCGTGGCGGATCTCACCGCTCAATAGATAGGCCGAGCGCTCGCGGGCTTCGAGCGCGAAGCGCTGGAACTTTCCGCCGTCGCGTCGGCGGAAACGCAGCACGCAGGGCGACAGCAGCGAGACTCCGACCACTTTGTCGAACACCGGCCGGTCGCGATGCCAGCCAATTCCCGCGCCCACGTCGTAGCGAATCACCAGTGCCTGTTCGAGCTTCCCGGCGCCGACACCCGCCAGAACGCCGGCGCGCGCTCGCAATGGCAACAGGAAAGAGGGGATCGGCGGCGCCTCGTGCACGCGCGAATCGTTGAAGTCGTAGCGCCACCCGAACGATACGGTCTCGCGATTGCCGAACCAGCCCTGAAATGCGAACGGCTTGAATGGCAGCGCCTGGATCTCACGCAGCAGCACGGATTCTTCGCCTGTGGAAATGAATTCCTCGACCTGGGCAAGCCCCGGCGGCGCCAGGTCGAACAGGCTGGTCTGTCTGCCGGGCTGCGAATCGCGGGCCATGCTCAGCTCTCGCGGGTATGCCGGAACTGGTCGCGGATTCGCGCGTTGAAAAACTCGCCCTTGGAGAACGCCCGGCGCATGTCGCGATAGGTTTCTTCGGGAACCTCGTGATAGCGATAACGCCGGCCGGAGACGAACACCAGCTCGAGCCGGTGCTCGACCGGATCGTAGCGATAGGAACGAATGACGCTCGAGGGCATTCCCTGCCGACCCACGGGCGTCCGTCTGGTTTCCCGCGCGTCCGCGGTAGTCAGGCTGTCCGATGAATCGTGTGCAATCTTCCGACGTGATTGTCCGACGTCAGGCCTTTTCTTTTTCCTGGTCGTGCCGGCGGCCGAGCCACCAGCCGTTGACGGCCCAGAGTGCAGCAAGGCTGGCGGTAATCAGGGCTTCGGTGGTGCCGCTGATGCCGATGGCTTCGATGAACTTCTTGAGCTGCGCGAATCCCGCGTCGGCGATGCGATAGACGGCGACGTCGATCAGGTTCTTCGCCTTGTACTTGCTCTCGCGGTCGACCTTGCTGAACAACATCTCTCGGCCCGGCCGGATGAAGGCGTATTCGCCCCAGCGGCGAAGGACCATGGCGACAGCCAGCACGATGAACGTGCCGGAGAGCGCGAACACCGTGAGGCCGAAGACCATGATGATCGGAATGGTCACCAGCAGAACCGTCAGTCCGAGTCTCGTGGCGATGAAACCCGTGAGGAACAGCTGCGACACCACCACCATGGCCTGGACGATGGCATCGAGACTCGCGAACACCTGCGTGCGCTTGGTGATTTCCTCGAACTGCTCCTCGACCAACTGCAGCTGCTCGAAATACAGGAAGGTATTGATGGCCGACACGCCGATGATGAACAGCATGATGCCGATCAGATAGGGGTTGCGCATGACCAGCATGAAGCCGGCGAAGGGATTGCCGCCAAGGGCGCGGTCACGATCGGATTTCTCACCGATGCCGGCGCTGTCGGGCGCCATCGAATGCCATTGCGCGACCAGCAGGCGCTGCAGGAAAACCGCGATGGTGAACATGCCCGCGCCGAGGAACAGCACGCCGGCATTGCCAATCTTCGTGACGAACAGGCTCGTGAGCAGCGGACCGACCAGTGCACCGGCGGTGCCGCCGGCGGCGATGAGTCCAAACAGCCGCTTGGTCTGCTCGCTGTTCAGGATCTCGAGCATGAAGCTCCAGAACACCGAGACCAGCATGAGGTTCATGACGCTGATGCCGACATAGAACACGCGCGCCAGCGTCGCGTTCTTGGGATCGTTTTCAAACACCACCGCGGTGGCGATGAATGCCACGGCCATGAATCCGTAGATGGCGGGCAGAAGCACCGCGCGCCGCACGCGCGCCACCAGCCAGCCGTAGAACGGCACGATGAGGATGGCGAAGATGGCCGTGAACACCCACAGGTTCTGCGTCGCCTCGCGGCCGAGAATGGTGCCGATGGTTTCGCGCACCGGCCGCACGGCGAAATATCCGCCGAGCACGCAGAAGAGCAGCATGAAGCCGATGACCACGACGCGCATTTCTGCACCACCCGCGGGCAGCCACGGTTGCTTCTTGTTCATCTGGGTCCTTGGATTGCGGGCTTTGCTAGGCGGGCGGTCATTCTAGGCGTTCGATCAGTCACGGGCTATTGCACGCAAGTCGGCAAGATCGAGTTTCGAGCCAGGTCGAGCGCACCGCGGCCACGGCGCCGAAAAAATCCAATTGCACGGCGGGCATACCTTGACATCGGCGCATCCGGAGCGCGCCATGAACGGCAAGTCAGCCGCGGGTTTCGACCGTCGTACTTTCATCACCGCCGGCGTTGCCGCAGGGGTCATAGGCGGCGGTCTCGTGCTCGGCATCCGTTACACGAATCGGCATGAAGCGGCCGCCGGGGCCGGCGCTTAGGGGTGGTACCGGGTTGGGATTCTCGTGATTGACGAGAGCCGGTCGGTACGCCCGGGCGCCAGTGGAATCACGAGAATCCCAACCCGGTACCACCTCACTTCATGAGGTAGTCGGTGGCGACGGCGGCCATTGCCCGCGTCGCGAGCGGCAGCGCGGTTTCGTCCAGGTAGAACAGCGGCGAGTGGTTAGCCGGCGCGGTGAGCACGTCGGTGCCTTTCGGTGTCACGCCGACCATGAAGAAGAACGCCGGGATTTTCTGCCCGTAGTAGGCGAAGTCTTCGGCGCCGGTGATCAAGGCGATTTCGTTGACGTTCCCGGCACCGGCGACCCTGCGCAGGCTGGGCAGCACACGTTCCGTGAGCTTCGGATCGTTGTAGGTCACCGGGTTGTAGTACGACTCGAAATCGACGGTCGCGGTCGCGCCATTTGCCTGCGCGGTGTTTTCGACGAGGCGCTTCATCGAATCGAGGATCTGCTGCTTCTGCTTGGGATCGAAGGTGCGGATGGTGCCGATCATCTCGACCGTGTCCGGAATGATGTTGTTGCGCACACCGCCCTTGATGATGCCGACGGACACGACGGCGGGGTTCTGCGTGATGTCGACCTGGCGGCTGACGATGGTCTGCATGGCGTTGACGATCTGCGCCGACACCACGATCGGATCGACGCCCTGCCACGGACGCGACCCGTGGGTCTGCCGGCCATTCACCACGACTCTCCAGCCCTGCGAGTCGGCCATGAAAGGGCCGGAGCGGTAGCCGATCTGGCCCGTGTTGAGCGACGCCCAGACGTGCAGACCGAACGCGACCTCGGGTTTGTATTTCTCGAAGATGCCGGCCTTGAGCATCTCCGATGCGCCGCCCACTTCTCCCGGCGGCGCACCCTCTTCGGCGGGCTGGAAGATGAACAGCACGTTGCCGCGCAGCCTGCCCTTCGACTTGACCAGCACTTCGGCCAGACCCATGAGAATGGCGGTGTGCGAGTCGTGCCCGCAGGCATGCATGACCCCCACTTCTTCGCCGCGGTAGCTAGACTTGGCCACCGATTTGAACGGCACGTCGGTGCGCTCGACGACTGGCAGGGCATCCATATCGGCCCGAATGGCGATGGTCGGGCCCGGTTTGCCGGTCTTCAGCAATGCCACCACGCCGGTCCTCGCGATGCCGGTTTCGACTTCGAGACCCAGTCTCTTCAGATGCTCCGCGACGATCCCCGATGTGCGCACTTCGCGGTTGGAAAGCTCCGGGTTTTGGTGAAAATCCCGACGCCAGGCAATGACTTTGGAATCGATCGCCTTGAGCTCGGCTTCGAGATCGGCGGGCAACGCCGGTGAAACCCAAAGCATCGCGAGCGCTACCCACGGTAGCAGTTTGTAGGTGTAAGTCGACATCGGGAACCCAGTCTGCGCTGACTGGTCGCAGTACTGCAACGCCCGGATACTAGGCACAGCAAGAAGAAACGAACCAATGCACGTAGTCGACGCCACTCTCTTTTACTCGCCCACCAGCGGCGGAGTGAAGCGCTACCTGTTAGCCAAGCACGAGTGGATGCACGCGCATACCAGCTGGCGCCACAGCTTGCTGGTGCCGGGGGAGAACCGCACGCATTCGCCCGGCGACATCTCCACGGTCGCCGGCTCCCTGGTGCCCGGCTCATTCAACTACCGGCTGCCGCTGAATCCGCTGCGCTGGTCGCGCGCCATCGACGCGCTCGATCCGGATCTCATCGAGATCGGCGACGCCTTCCATCCGGCCTGGGCCGCCGCCAGCGTCGCGCGCCGCCGCGGCATTCCGCTCATCGCGTTCTACCATTCGAATTTTCCGCAGCTCGCCGGCCGGCGGCTGGGAAAAGCCGTGCAAAGATTCATCGAGTGGTATATCCGCCTTACCTACCAGCGCTGTGACCACGTGCTCGCCCCCAGCCGTTACATGTGCGACTACCTGCACGGCATCGGCGTGACGCAGGCCACCTGTCAGCCGCTGGGTGTCGACATCGACACCTTCAGTCCCGAACGGCGCGGCCGTGACCTTTGCGCCGAGCTCAATTTGCCGCGCGGCACGCGCCTGCTGGTGTTCGCCGGACGATTCTCGGCGGAAAAGAACATTCCGGTATTGACCGCGGCATTCGCGAAGCTGGGCACTCCCTATCATCTGCTGCTCATCGGCGGCGGCGAGGCGGCGCGCGAAGGCAACATCACGCGCATCCCCTACTGCCGCGACAATCGCACGCTCGCGAGCTACTTCGCCTCCGCCGACGCCTTCGTCCACGCCGGCACCCACGAAACTTTTGGCCTGGTCGTGCTCGAGGCCATGGCCTGCGGCCGGCCGGTGGTCGCGATGCGCGCCGGCGCCATTCCGGAGCTGGTCGACGAGAAGGTCGGCGCCCTGGCCGAGCCGCATGCGGATGCGAACGTGACGGCGGCGAACCTCGCGGCGGCGGTCGAAGGCCTGTACCGGCGCGATCTCGCGGCGGTCGGCGCCGCCGCGCGCCGCCACGTGGTATCTAACTACAGCTGGTCGCGGGCACTGCAGGCGATCATGGCGCGCTACCAGTCGGCCGTGGCCGCGCGCCGCGTGCCGGCGGGCGCCGAAGGACTGGCGCGAGCCGAGACGTCGACGCAATAGCTACAGCCAGCCGGACCACTTCTGTAGATAGTCCTGCGCCCACTTCACATCGTCGATGCCCGAACCCACGCGCATCTGCGCGACGAAATTGGCGAAGTTGCCCTGCAGGGCCTGCGCGCCGCCGAAACGCTGTTCGAATTTCTCGATGACTTCGGTCGGGCCGCCGATCACGGAATAGTTCATCTGCGAGTCGACGATCAGAAAGACGTCGAGCGTCGAGGCCAGCAGGCAGGTCGGGTTCGACACCAGGCGCGTCTTGATCCAGCGCGCGAGCTCGGCGTCGAGCTTTCCGGTGTGCCGAAAGTGCGGCCGCGGTGCACTGAGATTGGCTATGTAGAACTCACCGCCGCATACGCCATTGAGAAATCCGAGCAGGCGCACCGACTCGTTGAAGGCGTCGTCGCCCTCGGGCGGAAGAATGCCTTCGGGAAACGCGCGTCCATCGAGCGGCGCCTTGGGCCACCAGACCTCATGGCGCGGCTTCTTCGGTGAAGGCGCGAAGCGCTTGCTGGCGAGCAGGTCGAAGCGCTGCTGCACTTCCTTGCGTTCATCCGGCGCCAGGTCGCGAAGCTCGACCGTCATCGCGCCACCAGCTCGAACACGCTGACACGGCCCTGCTTCTCGCCCACCACCACGCGCTTGCCGTCGGGCGACCACCGCACCACGCTGATTTCCGAGTCGAGCATCTGCACGTCGATGGGCTGGCTGGCTTTGGCCGGCCGCCACAAAGTCAGGCGCCAGTCGCGCCCGGCCGTGACGAAGTGCTCGCCACCCGGTTGCCAGGCGAAGCTGTCGACGCGTTCTGTGTGACCGTTCAACACGATGGGTTTGGTGCCTTCCGGTCCTTTGCCGCTGAAGTCCCACAGCACGACCTCGTTGCCCGCGCTCGAGGCGAGATAGCGGCTGTTGTCGCTCCATCCCACCAGCTCGAGCCTGCCGTCGTAGCCGCGCATCTGTGAATCTTTTCCGGTCGAGCGATTCCAGAAGTGCAGTGAACCATCAGCCATGCCACTTGCGAGAAATCTTCCATTGCCGCTGAAGTTTACCGTGAGGCAGGCGGCCGGCCACTTGTAGCGGCGGGTTTCGTAGCGGGAATTTTCGATGCGGTGCACCGCGATCTCACCGTTCAGGGCAACCCCGAGATCGGTGCCGGGCCGATCGAATGCCAGCGCCACCGCCGAGGTGGCCGCCGGCGCAAATGCGTGGATCTTTTCGCCGAGCGCGGACCACAGGGTGACGACCTTGCCCGCGGCCGTCGCGAACGCCTCACCACCCGGTGTGAAGCTCAGTGACTGGGTGGGCGTGGGAGCGGGCTTCCAGCGCTTGAGCTCCTTGCCGGTCGCCGCGTCCCAGAGTGCCACCGCGCCATCCTGGCCCGAGGTGGCGAACGAGTCCGCGTGCGGCCGCCAGGCGACGCACAGCGTGCCTAACAAATGTTCGCCGATCACTTCGAGCTCGAGCGTGTCGCCGTCCGCGCGCGCCAGGGCCACCTTGCCTTCGCCGCCGGCGATCGCCACCGACTTGCCGTCGCGTGCCCAGGCGCAGTCGACCACGTAATCGTCGAATGCCGCCGTGGCGCGCGGCTCCAGCGCGAACGACAGCGATTGCTTCGCGGCCATTTACTTCGCAACCGCGGATTCGAATCCAGCTTCGAGCTCGGCGCGGTCGAGACCGCGGCCGATGAACACCAGGCTGTTCATGCGCGGCGTGTTGCCCCACGGGCGCTCCGCCTGCGCATCGAACATCATGTGCACGCCGTGGAACACCTGGCGACGATCCTCGCCTTTCACGTTGAGCACACCTTTCATGCGGAAGATGTCCTGGCCGCGAGTCTTGAGTAGATAGTCGAGCCACTGGTTGAGCCTGGTGGGATCGAGCGGCCGCGGGTCGCTGATGCCGATCGAGCTGATGTCGTCTTCGTGATGATGCGAAGCGAACCTGCGCTCGGCCGCCGGCCGCTGGCCGACGAGATGCAGACCGAACTCGAGCGGATGATGCTCGCAGAACAACGCATAGGCGCCGGCCTCGTCGATGGTCAGTTTGAAATCCGCGCCCGGATGCGAGAGGTCAAGGGCATTGTGTGACGGCGCCGCATCGAGCGCCGCGTGGCAGGCAACCACGGTGGCGGGCTCGGCGAACGCGCGCACCGCCGCTTCGATGGCCGCCTCGAGCGCGGCCGGGGTGGCGGCGGTGAGCGGCAGCACGACGATGTCGAGATCTTCGTGCGTGTGCCCCTCGTGATCGTGATCGTGATTGTGCTCGTCATGGTCGTGGCCGTGGTCATGCCCGTGGTGAGCGTGCCCGTGCTCGTGTTCGCTGTGATCGTGCTCGCCGGCCGTCTTGAGTAGATAGTCGCCGGGCGTGAGCTGGTACACGCCGCCCCACTCGAACGGATACTCGGGCTCGAGGAACGTGGCATCCACGGTGAGCGCGCGCTGCAGATCGAAAGCGCCGACGTTGAGCACCCGGTCGATGGGCGCGTCCGCATTTTTTGTGCGCAGGATCTTGGCCGTGCCGTTGATGCCGCGGATGCGGCTCTCGATGCGCTCGAGCGTCGTGGCATCGACGAGATCGGTCTTGTTGAGCAGCACGAGGTCCGCGAAGGCCACCTGCTCGGCCGGCTCGTTGAGCTCATCGACGTGCTGCTCGAAGTGTTTGGCGTCGACCATCGTCACGATGGCATCCAGCGAGAACTGGCTCTTCAGCTCATCGTCGAGGAAAAACGTCTGCGCCACCGGGCCCGGATCGGCCATGCCGGTGGTTTCGATGATGATGTAGTCGAACTTGTCGCGCCGCTTCATGAGCTGGCCGAGGATGCGGATGAGGTCGCCGCGCACCGTGCAGCAGATGCAGCCGTTGTTGGTCTCGAACAGCTCCTCTTCGGCACCGATCACCAGCTGGTGGTCGACGCCGACCTCACCGAATTCGTTTTCGATGACGGCGATGCGCTTGCCGTGTTTCTCGCTGAGGATGCGGTTCAGGAGCGTGGTTTTTCCCGAGCCAAGGAAGCCCGTGAGTACCGTGACCGGTACACGTGAAGGTGTGACTGACATGGGGCCGAATTATAGGGGCTTGGACCCCTAGCCAGCCTGATAAACCCACTCGATGAGGGCATCGTGTGCGCCAGTTCCGCGACTGGCGTTGGGGTGGTTGATGATGGCCACCACCACGTAGCGCTTGCCGCTCGCCGCCAGCACATAACCGGCGACGGCGCGGGTGTCCTCGAGCATGCCGGTCTTCATGTGGGCCACACCCGGCGGCACATTGCGAGCCTTCATGGTGCCGTCCACGCCGGATATCGGCAGCGAGGCCATGAGCTCCGGCATCCATTGGCTCTTCCAGGCATCGCTGAGCACGTTGCCGAGCGTGGTGACGGTGATGCGCTCGACGCGCGACAGCCCGCAGCCGTTCTCGAGCACCAGTCCGGGCACCTCGATGCCGCGCGCCGACAGCAGGCCGCGCACCGCGGCCGCGCCACGCGTGGGGTTACCGGGCTCGCCCGAAGCCGCCCCCATGGTCAGGAACAGCTGCTGGGTCATCACGTTGTTCGAGAACTTGTTGATGTCACGGATGAGCATGGCGAGCGGCGGCGATTCCTGCGCGGCGATGAGCCGGGCCGTGGCGGCGACCGTTCCTTCGCGCACCTTGCCGGTCCAGGCGCCGCCCTGCCGCTCCCACAACGCGCGGAACACCGCGGCGAAGTAGTTAGTGTGCTCGAGCGCGCCGAGATAGATGGCGCGCTCGCCGCAGGCCGCCGGATAGCTGCCGCGCAGCGTGACGTTCATCGGGTCGTCGATGTCCGCCTGCAGACGGCCGCGCCAGTCGCCGCAGCCGCCCTCGGTGAGCGGCACGCTGCGCGGCACTTTCATGCCGGCGACCTCCGGAACCACGATGACACGCGCGACTTTGGCCGCCGTGTCGGGCACCAGCGTAATGGCGACGGACTTGAAGTTCACCAGCAGGGCATCAGGCCCGACGTTGTAGGCGCGACCCTCTTCCCCATCGAACTCACCGGGATCGTGCTTGATGGGTTCGAAGAAACTCTTGTCGAGAACCAGGTCGCCGCGGATCTCGCGGATGCCGAAACCGCGCAGGCGATTGACCAGCAGCCACAGGTCCTCGATGACGAGCTCCGGGTCGCCTCCGCCACGCACGTAAAGCTCGCCGCGCAGCACTTCACCCACGACCGGACCATCGGCCAGCACCTCGGTGCGGAACGTGAAGGCCGGTCCTAACAAGTGCAGCGCCGAGTAGGTGGTGACGAGCTTCATCGTGCTCGCCGGATTCATCGCCTTGTTCTCATTGGCCGACCAGCTGAGCGCGCCGCCGTCGAGCGGCTTGATGACCACGGCCGCGGCTTCGCTGGGGATATGCATGGCCGCCAGGCGCGCGAGATAGGCACTCGGCACCGGCGCACCGGCCAGCACGGGGTCGGCACCGAAGGCGAGGTTGCAGGCCATCGCAATCACGGCGGCAATGAACGTTTTCATGACTCTCATCATGTGAGATTACTGCCGCGCGAGGTCATAGATCATCTCCGCGGGCACCCATTTCTGTCCGGGCTGTGCCCATGGAAGCGGCCGCTGAAATTTCCACATCAATTTCTCCCAGGCCTGCACGTCGGGATCGGCCGCGTCCGCGGCCGCCTTGGCCTCGAGCGAGAACGCCGGCCCCACCTCCATCACCATGAACAGCCGGTTTCCAC
>DASYKM010000187.1:0-37226 GCA_035995425.1 Steroidobacteraceae bacterium | reverse complement strand
CCCCACTTTTCCCACCCGGCACCCTCCTACTTGCCCCGCACGCCGCCGGTCAGCGCGATTCGCATCGCCTGCTCGACCGACAGGTCGGTCTCGCTCACCCGGCTGCGTGGCAGATAGATGGTGTAGCCGCCGATCTGGTAGCTCATGGGTAGATAGACGGCGACGAGATCGTCGCCGCCGCCTATGCCGAGCGTGTTGGCGTGCTCCTGGGTGACGAAGCCGATCATCTTGCCGAATCCGAAGTCGAGCGTGACGACGCGATCGAGATCGCCCTTCTTCTTGTCGGTGTTCACCAGCCGCGTCATGTCGCGGATGGCGCTGTACACCGTCTTGACCACCGGCACGCGCAGCAGCAGCTCTTCGCCCATGCCGAGCAGGCGGCGCACCAGGAACGCGTTCACCGCGAGACCCACCACGAACAGGATGAGGAAACCGGTGATCAGCCCCATGCCCGGCCAGTAGTTGGCGTCGTCGATCACGAGTTTGATCGGCTTCGACAACAGCGTCTCGGTGGTGACACCCAGCCAATAGACAAAGTAGAGCGTCAGACCGATCGGCAGGATGGTCAGCAGCCCTTTGAGCAGGATGTTCCCGAGTCGCTTCATCAATTACTTCTTCGGTTTGACGAAGCGCAGCGTCATGCGATCCGACTCGCCGATGGCATCGTACTTGGCGCGATCGAACGCCGGGTCGACGGGCTTGCCGTCATCGGCGGACTTGCGCACCGGCGGCAGCGTCCAGACACCGAACGGATGATCCTTGGTGTCCTTGGCGTTCGCATTGATTTCGGATTTGCCGTCGAGCTTGAAGCCGGCCTTGGTGGCGGCATCGATCACCGATTGTTCGGTGACGTAGCCGTTGTACACCGACGCGGCCTGGGCGGCCGGCGCGCGATGCTGTTCGACGGCGAGAATGCCGCCCGGCTTGACGCTGGCGTAGATCTTCGCGAGGTTCGCATCTTCGGTGCCCTGGTTCGCCCAGTTGTGCAACGCGCGGGCCAACAACACGAAGTCGTACTTGTTAGCCGGCAGCGGCGCGGCTTTCGAACCCCAGTTCACCAGATTCACCTTGCCGTAGACCGCGGCGTCGCCGTACTTGGCGGCGAAGTCCGCGCGACCCTTGCGCGCGCCTTCGGACAGACCCGGGTCGGCAATGTCAGCGGCCGTGGCGGCGAACTCGCCCTTGTTGAGGCGCGCATACGGGGCGAGGATTTCGGTCCACCAGCCACCACCCGGCTGAATTTCGAGAATCGACATTCCGGGCTTCAATCCCCAGAAGTCGAGCGCGTCCACCGGATGCCGAAACGTGTCGCGCTCCCTGGAATCGGCGCTGCGCCAGCTGCCGGCGACGGCGGATTCGATTGCCACCACACTCTTCTTGTCGCTGGCCGCAAAGCTTGTGGCGGCGAAGGTCGCGAGCGCTGCCAATGTGAATGTGGCTGCTGCTTTGCTGAGTTTCATCGAAGGTCCCTCTCGATTCGTTTTGCGGGAGCGGAATGCTACAAGAAAACGGCCTCGTGACCGAGCTATCGGCCAGTCACGCAACCGACGTCAGGGGCTCTTGGCCAGCGGCACGCATTTGGGCAACTCACGCGCCATCATCGCGGTGGGAATCGAAACGACCATTTGCTTGCCCGTTCGTTGGATCGGCACCTGGACGCCGTCCGACGTCGGAGTTCTCAAAAGGCGTTCGAAGCTGTCATTCGCCGCCTCACCCTTTTTCGCAAAGCTCTCGAACCGGACCGTGTCACCCGGTTTGAAGCCCAGCGCGTGGAAACTGGCGGCACCCGCCGGAGGCGCACTCCAGAGCATGAGAATGTGACCTTTCCCGTCGTACGCGAAATTCGCGGCAACCACGGAGTCGTAGCAATGCGTAGGTGCGGCCACGAAGTAATCGTGGTTGGGCCCGTCTTTCGACGCAAAGACCATGGCCACTTCCTTCGCGAGAATCGTCGCACTGCCCGTAAACAAGGCGTACTCGCCGCCGTCCGTAACGAAAACACCCGCCGCTGAGTCGAATTCGGTGACCTCGTAGTGTTCGAGCGTCAGCGGGCCGACCTTCTCGATCGATTTGGGGTTACGCGGCAACGGAAATTTTCTGTCTGCATCGATTCGACCGCTCTGCTGTTCCATGATCGTTCCGAGAAAGACGAAGCCCGTATGCATCGTCGAATCGTCGCCGCCAGTCTGGAACACAACGCCAAATCGCTTGGACGGGTACACGATGAGCGTGCGCGGCAGCGTTATCCGTCCACGGAACAAACTGACCTCGAACACATTTCGCAGGTCGCCGTTGCGAGCTGCGCGCAGGAATTCTATTTCGCGGCTTCCCGCCGGAGCGGCCGGCGGCGTGGCAATCGCGGCCGGAATCACGGCGGCGCAGAGACATAGCCAGAAACCGCGCATCCTGATCACCTGTCTGTGCATGAATTGGAGCGGGTGATGGGAATCGAACCCACGTTAGTAGCTTGGGAAGCTACAGTTCTACCATTGAACTACACCCGCGCTCTCGGCCGCGAGAATAGCAGGCGACATGCATCCTTCGAAACTCCTGATCGTCATGGCATTGCCGCGGGAATCGCGCGGCCTGCTCGAGAGCGCCGGGGCGGATCTGCTGTACACCGGCGTGGGCAAGGTGAACGCCGCGGCGGCGTTGACGCGGCGCCTGACCGAGATTCGTTGCCGGGGCGAGGCGCTGCCGCTGGTGGTGAACATGGGGACGGCCGGCAGCCGCAGTATTCCCGCGCACCGCCTGGTGGCGGCCACCCGCTTCGCCCAGCGCGACATGGATGTGAGCGGCCTCGGATTCGCGCCCGGTGTCACGCCTTTCGATGCCACTCCGGCGGTGCTCGAATTTCCGCGCGTATTCGCCCACCTGCCACCCGTGCTGTGTTCCACCGCCGATTCGTTCGCCACCCATTTGCACGAGGTCAGCGGCGATGTCGTCGACATGGAGGCGTTCGCGCTCGCGCGAGTGTGTCACGCCGAAAATGCGCGGTTCGCCTGCGTGAAATACGTGACCGACGGCGCCGACGGCAATTCCGCCACGCATTGGGAAGCGGCGCTGGATAATGCCGCGCGCGCTTTCGCCACCGCCTATGAAACTCTCATCGCCCTCCCATGAATGAACTTCGCGATCGTCCCATCCGCAGCTTCGTGATGCGCGCCGGCCGCATGACGGTCGGACAGACGCGCGCGCTCGAGGACCTCTGGCCGCGCTATGGCGTGGAATTCACGCCGCAGGTACTGGTGCTCGATGAGTTGTTCGGGCGTGCGGCGCCACGTACTCTCGAAATCGGCTTCGGCAACGGCGAACACCTGGCGGCGCTCGCCACGACGCAGCCCGAGCGCGACTACTTCGGCATCGAAGTGCATCGCCCGGGCGTCGGGCATCTGCTCATGCTGGCGGCCACTAACAACCTCGCCAACGTGCGGGTCAGCACGCACGACGCCGTCGAGGTGTTGAGCGAGCAGATCGCGCCCGCCTCGCTCGACGAGGTGCTGGTGCTGTTCCCGGACCCGTGGCACAAGAAGCGGCACCACAAGCGCCGTTTGATCCAGCCGCCGTTCGTCGAGCTGCTCGCCTCGCGCCTGCGCGCCGGCGGCGTGCTTCGACTAGCTACCGACTGGGAGGAGTACGCGCTGCAGATGCTGGAGGTGCTGGGCGCGGCGAGCAATCTCTTCGTGAATCTCTCACCCACGGGTGACTGGATGCCACGGCCGGACGAACGCGCGCCGACGCGCTTCGAGAAGCGCGGCGCGCGACTGGGACATCGGGTTTGGGATCTGGCGTTCCGCCGCGTCTAGGCCAACCGCGGGCGTCGATAGAAGTTCAGCTGGATGGCGGGCGCATCTCCGCGACGCAACCAGTTCATCTTCACCTCAGGATGATGGTCGTACTTCGCCCATTCGTTTCGCAGCCGCTTCTCGAGTCGCCGTAGCGCCCAGCTTCGCACCGACGGCCTCAGTGTCGACTGCGCGCCTCGGCCGGCGATCCATCCTGTTTTCTCTTTTTTTTTCCGAGACGATCTTTGACATGCTCCAACCGTTGCGCCAGGGCTTCAACAGTGGCGTTCGCATCGGCACCCCCCGCCCCGGTTCCAGCCAGCGCCGCGCGAAATGCGGTCATTGCCTCGCCGAACGCATATGACAGCCGAGCCGTGTTGCTCGTAAGAGTGTCGCGCGCGTCCTCGGCAGTCTTTTTCACCTTGTGACCCGCGCGTTCGCGCGCTTCCGGGCTCGCCTGCTTGTAAGCAAGCACGCCGATGGCCGCGGTGAGCGCTTCAGCGAGCAGCATTTTTCCTGCCTTGGAATTCACGAACTCCATGACGGGACCCTTGCGTATCGCTTTGGGTATCTTCACGCCGGCGACACGTTTCGGCACTTTGATTCGCGAAGACTTGGCCATGAGCTCACCCTCGTTGCATGCGGTGATTCGCATTAGACGCCTGGTCTGCTGCCTTGGCTCTCGCCCGAGTCTTGCGATTGCTGTCGGCTCACTCTCACATTGGTAGGCCATCGACGACAACCCTGGGAGGCGATTGCCTAACGCAGGTCTTTGAACACGGCCTGTAGTCCAGGCACCAGCGCCTGCATGTTCGCATCGCCGCTTTCGCGCGCGTTCACGTACAACGAGTACAGAAAGGCCTGCAGGTTGTGAGTCCGGGCAAGCCCGGCGAGCGTGCGGAACGCGGCGTCGCCGTTCAATGACGGCGGCGGCGTGGCCACCTTTTGCAGCCACTTCTGCCATTCCTCGGGAGTCAGCAGTCCGCGCTGGGCGGCGAACAAGACCGGACGCGCCAGGCGTTCCGACTCACCGTCGATATATGAGTGTTCGCCCGGCGGCGCCACCTGAGCGGCAACCGCGCCGAGTAGTTGGTCGAGGCCGGCGCGATCGACCGCGGGATTGAGCGCGAGCTGCAGAAGCAGGTCCGCGCCATGGGCAACTCCGTGACGCCAGCCTTCCTTCGGATCGAAACCGCGGTAGTCGCGCACTGACGCGACGTAGCGCGCGGCTCGCTCCACCAGCGCGACGCGCTGCTTCGGGTCGAGCCATGGCTTTATCCGATCGGTGCGCGCGACTTCCGACAGGACCAACGCAGCAAACGGTTGGCGGAAGCCGTCGCGATCGGCCTGACCGGGTTCGAGCATGGCACTGAGATGCGTGAGCAACTCAGTGCGCGTGCCCTCATCGAGGAGATTCCCGCGCAACCAGGTGAAGTACGCCTCGAAAGCGAGGCCATCACGCAGCTCGGGGTCGGGGTCGGCGAGACAAGTCAGCAGCGCGAGCGCGAGTGTCTGGCGCTGACTGTCGTCGGCGACTGCGAACTTCGCCGCCTTCAGCGTTTCGAGATTCGCACGATGGGACGGCGACACACAGGCCGCTGACAGCGGCTGCGCCAGCAAGCCAAGTGCGAGCAGGAAGGAACCAGCTCGAAACCGCGGACGCTCCACGTGCGACTCCGTTCAACCCAGGTGGAAGCTTACGCGTAGGCCATCGACGACAAACTGGACCGCGAGCGCGCCGAGCACCACGCCGAACAGACGGTTCGCGACGTTGGTGCCGGTGACGCCGATCACACGCATCAACGGGCCGGCTACCCACATTGCGAACAAACAACACGCGAGCACCACGAGCGCGCAGCCGAACATCAGCAGGAATTGCGCGGGGTGTTGGGTCACTGGAATTGGTCCGAACCAGAGCAGCAGGGTCGTCAACGCACCAGGACCGGCCATGAACGGAAACGCAAGAGGGAAAACCGAGATGTCCGCGCGCTTTCTGCTTTCCATTTTTTCATCGCTGGACGTGCGCGTGCCTGATTCGCGCGCGAACACCATCTCGAGCGCGATGAGGAAAAGCAACAGACCGCCAAAAATCCTGAACGAATCGATGGCAATGCCCATCGCCGACAGGAATCCGGCACCGACGAGTGCGAACAGCAGAAGTATTCCGCTTGCAACTAACACCGACTTCAGGGCCATCTTGTGTTTGTAGCCTTTGCTCGCGCCTTCGGTCAGCCCGGAGAACACCGGGATCAGCGAGATCGGCTCGACCACCACGAAGAACACGATGAAAAATTTGATGGCTTGTTCGAGCATGATGCTTTGCGCAAGAAATTCGTTCTTGTAAGTGAAACTTTTCGGGAGCAACATGAAACCGAGATCACGAAAAGCGCGAGCAGCATAGCAGCAACACGATTCGGAGGGATTCGATGAAACCCACCATCGGCAACTGGTACCGCATACAAGGAAGTGATTCGTTCGAGGTCGTCGCCTTCGATGAAGACGATGGAACCATCGAGCTGCAGTACTTCGATGGAACAGTCGAAGAGATGGATCTCGAAGACTGGCTGGCCGAGCACGAGACCGGCGCGCTCGTGGAAGTCGAACCCCCCGAAGACTGGACCGGCTCCGTGGACGTCGACCCCGAAGAAGACGACGCGCGCGCCACGATGGGCTACGACAAGGAAGACGATCGGCGCCAGAGCGCCGGCAAGCTCGAAGGTCTCGATCTGTTCGAGTAGCCCGCGCGACTAACTACAGCGGCGAGTTCGCGAGGCGCTCGACGTCCACGCCCTCCGCCAGCAACACGTAACCATCCACGACTTCGACCGGCACGGGCGTCAGCGACTGACCCGGGCACGGACCGGCGATACACAACCCATTGTCACGCGCGAACAGCGCGCCGTGCGAGGCGCACAGGATCAGGTTGCGATCCGGCGTCAGGAATTTGTGTGGCCGGAAGTTGAGCGGATGGCCGGCATGCGGGCAATAGTTCACGTAGGCCGCGACGCCAGCGGCTGTCTTCACGAGGAAACCGCGCAGCGGCCAGTCGCCCTCGCCCACCGCGAAGCCGCGGCTGCCGGTCTCTTCGAGCTCAGGCAGGGAGCAAAGCACGCGGGTCAGGTCAAGTTCGCGCGGCGTTGACGTCATGACGCGACAGCCAGAGCAGCAACAACAATCCCGGTACGCTCAGCAACGCGGTGTAAAGGAAGAAATCTCCGTAGCCGAGCAGATCAACCATGATCCCGGACGTCCCCATGAGCAATTTGCCTGGCAACGAGTACAGCGACGACAGCACCGCGTATTGAGTCGCGGTGTATTTGGCGCTCGTGAGGCTCGACATGAAGGCGATGAGCGCGGTTCCGTGTACGCCGAGCGCGAGATTGTCGAAGCCCACGATGAACGAGAGGCCCACGTCCGTGGCCGGCCCGCGCATGGTGATCTGGTGAGTCCAGAAGCTGATCACTCCATTCTGTGCGCACTCGAGCGGCAACTCGCAGGCGTAGGTGCCATAGGTCGCGTAGAAAACGTTGGAGATGATCACCAGTACACTGCCTAACAACAGTCCACGGACGCGCCCGACCTTGGCCACCACTACGCCGCCGAGGACCGCGCCCACGAGCGTCGATGGCCAGCCGAAGAACTTCGCGACCACGCCCACCTCGGTCACCGAGAATCCAAGATCGATATAGAAGGTGTTGGTCATCGTGCCCATGACGTAGTCGGTGAGCCGGTACGAGCTGATGAACGCGAAAATCAGCAGTCCGAGTTTGAGACCGTAGCGCCCGAAGAAATCCACGACGGGTCCGACGAGCGCACCCGCGAACCATGCACCCGCCTCCTGCATCCACCGCGGCCAGTGCGCGCGGGCAGCCATCCACTCGATTGCCCGATGCTCGCGCTGCTCCGCGGTCTCGGACACCGCTCTTGTCGGTTCCCTCACCAGCAGAGTCGTGGCGACACCGATGCCGACCAGCGCGGCCATCGTGAGATAGCTGACGCGAAAACCGGAGTGGCCGGCGATGATCGCTGCACCCGCGGACGCAACCATGAGCGCGCTGCGATAGCCAATCTGATACGTAGCGGCCATTGCGCCTTGCTTGTCCGCCGTTGCGGACTCGATTCGCCAGGCATCGATGGCGATGTCCTGTGTCGCTGCGAAAAATGCCACACCTAGTGCGAAGACCGCGATGCGGGCCACGCTCTCGGCGGGATCGCTCAACGCCACGTTCACGAGGCACACCGCGAGGCCCGCCTGGGCGAGCAACATCCAGGAGCGGCGCCGGCCTAACAATCTGTCCAGCACCGGCAAGCCGACGCGATCGACGATCGGCGCCCAGAGCCACTTGAAGGAATACATGAGCCCGACCCAGGACAGCATGCCGATGGTCGCGCGCTCGACGTGCGCGGTGCGCAGCCACAACGAGAGCGTCGAAAACACCAGGTAAAACGGCAGTCCGGCCGAGAAACCGAGGAAAAGCATCGACAGGACGGGGCGCTCGGCATAGACGAGCAGCGCCTGACCCCAGCCGCGTTTAGGCGACGTTTCAGCGGTCATGCTTCGGTATCATTCGCACCGCCGCATCATACCGAGAGACCAAACGTGCAGGAGTATCAAAGGACCTTCATCGACCTCGCGCTGTCGCGCACCGCGCTTCGCTTCGGCAGTTTCAAGCTCAAGTCCGGCCGCGAGAGTCCTTACTTTTTCAACGCCGGCTTGTTCAGCGACGGCGAGGCCATCGCGGTGCTCGGTCAGTGTTACGCGGCAGCACTCACACGCTCCGGCCTCGAGTTCGACATGTTGTTCGGCCCCGCCTACAAGGGCATACCGCTGGCGACCACGACCGCGGTGGCGCTGGCCGAACACCATCACCGCAGCGTTCCGTGGGCCTTCAATCGAAAGGAAGCGAAGGACCACGGCGAAGGCGGCAACATTGTCGGCAGCGCCCTGCGTGGGCGCGTGGTCATCGTCGACGACGTCATCACCGCGGGCACGGCAATCCGCGAATCCGTGGAAATGATTCGCGCCGCGGGAGCCATCCCGGCCGGCGTGGCGCTGGCGCTGGATAGGCAGGAGCGCGGCCTGGGCACCCAGTCCGCGGTCCAGGAAGTGTCGGAGCAGTTCGGTTTGCGGTGCGTCAGCATCCTGACCCTGGCCGATCTCATCGAAACCTTCGCGCCGGGCCCCCGCGATGGAGCAGGTGATGCAGTTCGCATTTCTCGCGAACAGTTCGCTGCACTGCAGGCCTACCAGCGTGATTGGGGCATCGGCGCAGTATCCGCGGGCGCGAAGGCTGGGGCAGAATAGCCCGCATGCGCAAAGCTACCTCCATATTTGCGACGGCGCTCTCCGGTCTGCTGCTCGCCTGCGCTGCTCAGGCGCAGTCTGCCAAGCAAACCTACAAGTGGACCGATGACAAAGGCATCGTGCATTACGGCGACAGCGTTCCCGCCGAGTATGCGCAGCGCGAACAACGCTTGCTGAATTCGCAGGGCCTCGAGGTGCAGAAGCGCCAGGCGGAGATGTCGCCGAAGGAAGCGGCTGAATACGCCGCGAAACAGAAACAGGAACAGCAGCGCAAGCAGCACGACATGTTCCTGATTTCCACCTACCCGTCGGTGAAGGAAATCGAGAACGTGCGCGACGTGCGCCTCGAGCAGATCAACGGCCAGATCACCGCCGCCGAGGCCTACATCGCCGGCCTCACTACCCGAGTCGATGGGCTCAAGCAGCGTTCCCTCAACTTCGCGCCGTACAACACCAAGGCCGGCGCGCGGCGCATGCCCGACGATCTGGTCGAGGAAATGGTCCGGGCGATGAGTGAGCTTCGTACGCAGAATTCGGCGCTGAGCACCAAGCGCGCCGAGCATGAGTCGGTGGTCGCACAGTTCGACGCCGACATCAAGCGGTTCAAGGAATTGCGCACTTCGGCTGCGGCGCGCATCGAGCAGGCGAATTCGCCGCGGCAGTAGTTAGCCGGGGTTGCGCAGAGTCTTCAGCGCGTGCCAGTGTGGCCGAAGCCGCCGGCGCCGCGCGATGAGGCAGCAAAGTCTTCCACCACTTCCAGCCGTACCTGGACCACGGGCACGATCACCATCTGCGCGATGCGTTCGCCGGGCTGCACGGTGAAATCCGCAGCGGAGCGGTTCCAGCACGACACCATGAGCTGACCCTGGTAGTCGGAATCGATGAGCCCGACCAGGTTGCCGAGCACCACGCCGTGTTTGTGACCCAACCCCGAACGCGGCAGGATCACGGCCGCCAGAGTCGGATCGTCGAGGTGAATTGCCAGGCCGGTCGGAATGAGCTCGGCCTTGCCCGCCGCCAGCACCAGCGGCGCGTCCAGGCAGGCGCGCAGATCGAGACCCGCTGAACCGGCGGTGGCATACGCGGGCAGCGGAAAATCCTTGCCGATGCGCGCGTCGAGAATCCGGACCTTGAGGGCGCGATCCGCGCCGATGTGGGCGACCAGCGCGTTCATGCCGACACACTGGCGAGTCGCGGGCTCGACTTGCGCGCCGCGTAGAGCTCGGCAATCAGCGCGACGAGATCGCGGGCCAAGGCAACTTTGGGTGCCTGCGGCAAATCACGGCGGCCATCCCGCCACAACACCAACAATGCGTTGTCGTCTTTCTCGAACACTTTGTCGTGTCCGACTTCATTGGCCGCGATCATGTCGAGATTCTTCTTGAGGAGTTTCTGGCGCGCGTATTGTTCCACGGAATCCGTCTCCGCGGCGAAGCCGACCACGAATGGGCGCGCCGCGCCCACGCGCGCGGCGACCGTGGCGAGAATGTCGACGGTGCGCTCCATCTTGAGATCCATCGACTCGGAAGTTTTCTTGATCTTGCACTCGACCGGGCTGGCCGGCCGGTAGTCGGCCACCGCCGCCGTGGCGACGAAGATGTCGACGCCATCGATATTCTTCATGACCGCGTTCAGCATGTCGGCGGCGCTTTCCACGTCGATGCGTTTCACGCCCGGCGGGGTCGCGATGCTCACGGGCCCACAGACGATGGTGACGTCGGCGCCCGCTTCGCGCGCGGCAGCGGCAACCGCGAAGCCCATCTTTCCGGAACTGCGATTGCTGATGAAGCGTACCGGGTCGATGCGCTCGCGCGTCGGGCCCGCCGTGAGCAGCACGCGCTTTCCAGCGAGCGGCCCAGAGGGGGCGATGACGCTGAGCACATGCCCGGCGATCTGCGTGGGCTCGAGCATGCGGCCGGCACCGACTTCGCCGCAGGCCTGATCGCCCTCGCCCGGCCCCCAGACATGAACGCCGCGGGATTTGAGGGTGGCGACGTTGGTCTGCGTGGCCGCGTTGGCCCACATCACGCGATTCATCGCCGGTGCCAGCGCGATCGGCGCGGCCGTGGCGAGACACAGGGTAGTTAGGAGATCGTCCGCCTGGCCGGTCGCGAGGCGCGCGATGAAATCGGCGGTCGCCGGTGCGATGACCACGAAATCCGCCCAGCGCGCGAGCTCGATGTGCGACATCGCTTTCTCGGCTTCGGGGTCCCACAGGTCGCTGCGCACTTCCCGGCCCGAAACCGCCTGAAAGGTCATCGGCGTCACGAACTCGCGCGCGCCCGCGGTGAGGACCACCTGTACTTCGGCGCCCTGCTCACGCAGGCGACGGACGAGATCGGGGCTCTTGTAAGCCGCGATGCCGCCGGTGACACCCAGAAGTACTCGTTTGCCGTGCATGGGGCGGCATTATCGGCAGGGCTGCCGAATCTTTGCCAGTCGCATTGGTTCCGCCAATAGTTCCTGCAGTTATTAGCGATTCGCGGGGCTTTGCGCGCTTCGGCAGCCGGGCCTCGAAACGGCAAGATCGGGCTATGGATCAGCAAGTTAGCATCAACGCCTGGCCTCGTGGCGAGCGCCCCCGCGAACGCCTGCTCGCGCGCGGCGCGCAGATTTTGACCGACGCCGAGCTGCTGGCGGTGGTGCTGGGCACCGGCGTCGGCGGCTGCAACGCACTCGACATGGCGCGGGAGCTGCTCGGCCACTTCGGCGGCAGCCTGCGCCGGTTGCTCACTTGCGAAGCCGAGAATCTGCTCGCGCTGCGCGGCCTCGGGCCGGCACGTTATGCCACGCTCATGGCGGCGCTGGAGCTCGCGCGTCGTCACTACTGTGAGGCGTTGCGCGCCGGGCCGGCCATGAATGCGCCCGCAGCCACGCGCCAGTTCCTCACCGCCCAGCTGCGCGATCGTCCTTACGAAGTGTTTTGTTGCCTGCATCTCGACAATCGGCACCGGCTCATTCATTTCGAAGAGGTGTTCCGCGGCACCATCGATGGCGCCAGCGTCCATCCGCGCGAAGTCGTGCGCCAGGCGCTGCAGTACAACGCCGCGGCGCTCATCTTCGCGCACAACCACCCGTCCGGGGTGGCGGAGGCGAGCCAGGCCGACGAGCTCATCACTCGCCGCCTGCGTGACGCGCTCGCGCTGGTGGACATCCGCGTGCTCGATCATCTGATCGTGGGCGACAACAATTGCCTGTCGTTCGCGGAGCGTGGACTCCTCTGATACGGCCCGGCCGCTGCGTCGTAGATAGGTAAAACTACTCAGCCGCAGACCCGCGGCACCCCGGCCATACTCCGCCGCTGCCGGAGCGCGGAAAACTTCGGCATGAACATTTCATTTATCGTCGATACGAAGGGGAAGGAACATGGCGAAAGGATTTGCGCCGGCGGCAGCCATTGCCGCCTGGGTTGTTGCGGCGGCAACATTGTTAGGGACGACGCCCGCTTCCGCGGCTTCACTCGTCGAAATCTCAGGGTTCGGTCAGAACCCCAGCAACTTGCGGATGCACGTTTACGCGCCCGACACGCTCGTGTCGCCGCCGCCGATCCTGGTGGCCATCCACTACTGCACCGGCGCGGGACCAGCGTTCTTTTCGGGAACGGAATTCAGAACGCTGGCCGACCGCTACGGGTTCATCGTCATCTATCCATCGGCAACGCGCAGTGGCGCCTGCTTCGATGTCTCTTCAGCGGCAGCGCTGCGGCGCGGCGGCGGCAGCGATCCAGTGGGCATCATGTCGATGGTCACCTACGTCATTCAAAGTTATGGGGCCAATGCCAACCGCGTGTATGTGACCGGGGCATCGTCGGGCGGAATGATGACGAACGTGATGCTCGGGGATTACCCGGATGTGTTCAAAGCCGGAGCCGCATTCATGGGCGTTCCTTTCGCCTGCTTTGCGACCACGGACGGCTCGATGTGGAACAACACCTGTTCGAACGGCAGTCTCATCCACACGCCGCAGGAGTGGGGCAACCTCGTGCGCGGTGCTTTTCCCGGCTACTCGGGAGCGCGCCCGCGCATGCAGCTGTGGCATGGCACCGCCGATGCCACGTTGCGTTATCCGAACTTCGGCGAAGAGATCAAACAATGGACCAACGTGCTGGGCGTGAGCCAGACGCCGTCGTTCACTGACATGCCGCAGTCGGGCTGGACCCGCACGCGCTACGGCGGCACCGGTATCGGCGCGCCCGTCGAGGGCATCAGCATCAATGGCGTGGGTCACAGCCTGCCGCTCGCCGGACAGGCGGCACTGGCTATCCAGTTCTTCGGATTGGATACCGGTGGAACGGGCCCCGATACGCAAGCGCCGAGCGTGCCGGCGAACCTGAGCTCGACTGCGCAGACCAGTAGTTCGATATCGCTCACCTGGAGCGCATCGACTGACAATGTCGGCGTAACTGGCTACCAGCTGCTGCGTGCACCGGGGACCAGCGGTGGCACGTTCGCCCAGGTGGCAACGTCGCCATCCAACTCCTTCGTCGACTCAGGATTATCGGCCAACACTGCCTTCCGCTATCAAGTCCGGGCCGTCGACGCCGCCGGCAATGCTTCGGCGGTGTCCAATACGGTCACGGCGACCACCCTGACAGGTGGCACGGCCGGCGGTTGTTCGGTGGCACCAACAACGCAGACACAGTGGCAGACCGGCTATGTCATTGAGCCAGCCCGAGTGACCAACACGGGAACGGCGACGATCAATAGTTGGACGGTGACCTTCACACTGCCCGCAGTGCATGCGGTGACCGGCTTCTGGAACGCCGTACTGACCGTGAACGGGCAGACCGTGACGGCGCGAAATGCCTCGCACAACGGGACGGTCGCCGCGGGCGGGAATACGGCATTCGGATTCCAGGTGAGCCGACCGAACGGCAACACTCAGCTGCCATCGGGGTACACCTGCGCATCGCCCTGATACGGCACATCGTCGAATCGGGCCGCCTTGGGTTGCCGGCAGACTGACCTGCTGGTATAAAGGCGGCCCTTTCGACGGCCGTACCACGGTCGTACGTTAGTTAACCTACTGAATTTCCGGAAAATTTATGAGCCGCGTCTGCGAAGTCACGGGCAAGAGCGTTGCTGTCGGCAACCGCGTCTCCCACGCCAATAACAAGAAGCGCCGCCGCTTCCTGCCGAATCTGCACACCCAGCGCTTCTGGCTGGAGACCGAGCGCCGCTGGGTCAGCCTGCGTATTTCCACCAGTGGGCTGCGCACCATCGAAAAGAACGGCATCGAGTCCGTCATCGCTGGCATGCGTGCCAAAGGCAAGAAGGTCTAAGCCATGCGCGAAAAAGTAAAACTGCTGTCGTCCGCGGGAACCGGCCATTTCTACGTGGCGACGAAGAACAAGCGCCTGCATCCCGACAAGATGAACGTGAAGAAGTACGACCCGGTCGTGCGCAAGCACGTCGAGTACAAAGAATCGAAGATCAAGTAGCCCGATCGCTCCCGAGAGCTAAGCGCGTCGGGACCGTGATCCAAGGTCAGCCACGAAAAAAGCCCGCTGGTTACCCAGCGGGCTTTTTCTTTGCCTACTCTCGACTCACCAGACTCGACAACGATTGTGGGTTCCGGCCGCTGGCAAAGCGCCGACGGCTTTGCCAGCAGCCCGAAATATGGGGCGGCGGCGGAAACGTGAAGTGCTCTGGGTTGAGAGCTTAATCACTGGGATCTCTTGCAGGAGGGTCCCGCCGCCACCCACAATCGTTCGTACCCATGTAGACGCGCGAGGTACGCAATCGGTTGCATACCGACGCGACCAGCGGATCGAATTTCACGTTGAGTTGACACACTCCTACACGTGCCCGAACTACCCGAAGTCGAAACGACGCGCCGCGGCATTGAGCCGCACGTCGTCGGCCGCCGAATCGCCCGCCTGCTGGTGCATGACCGGCGGTTGCGATGGCCGGTTGACCTGAAGCTGGTCGCGGCAGTCGCGGGAAGCTCGATTCGGCGCGCCGGCCGGCGCGCGAAATATCTGCTGCTGGAAACCGAAGCCGGGACACTCATCCTGCATCTCGGCATGTCCGGCAGCCTGCGCGTGCTGCCGGTCGCCACGCCACGCGTCGCGCACGATCACGTCGACATCGAGCTCGACTCGGGCCAGACCCTGCGCTTCAACGACCCGCGTCGTTTTGGCAGCCTGCTGTTCACCACCGAAGATCCGGCGCACCACCCGTTGCTCAAGGGCCTTGCTCCGGAACCGCTCGAAGACGGGTTCGGTGGCGAATACCTCTGGAAGATCACGCGCCGTCGGGCGGTCGCGATCAAGCAGCTGGTCATGAATTCGCGGCTCGTGGTCGGCGTCGGCAATATCTATGCGAGCGAAGCGTTGTTTCGTGCGCGCGTGCGTCCACGGCGCCAAGCGCGCAGTTTGAGCCGCGCCGAGTGCACGAAACTGGCGCGCGCGATCAAGTCCACTCTGGCAATGGCGGTGAAGGTGGGCGGCACCACGCTGCGCGACTATGTCGGCGCCGACGGCAGCCCGGGTTATTTTCGCCAGAAGCTCTACGTCTACGAACGCGCAGGCAAACCGTGCCGCGTATGCCGAAAGCCGATCAAGCAGTTCACGCAGGGCGGACGATCGACTTACTGGTGCGCCAACTGTCAGAAGTAGGAACGGCGATTCCCGCGACTATTACAATGCACGCGTGAACACACCTGCATCCATGTGCGCGCCGGCCGAGCTCACGCGGTTCAAACGCCGGCTCGCCAAAGTCGATCCGATACTTGCGAATCTCATCCGCGCCGCGGGCAGATTCACGCACAAGACCAGCGCGCAACACTCGCCGTTCCACTCGCTGGCACGCGCCATCGCCCATCAGCAACTCAACGGTACCGCCGCGGAAAGCATTTTCGGACGCTTCGTCGGCCTGTACGCGGCCGAGGGAATGAGCGCGGCGATGCTCGAGGCAGAGATGGTGCTCGAGACTCCCGATGACAAAATGCGCGCGGTCGGCCTGTCGTTCGCCAAGATCGCGAGCATCAAGGACCTGGCGCGCAAGACCATCGACGGCGTGGTGCCGCCGTCGGAGATCCTGCACACACTCGCCGACGACGAAATCATCGAACGCATCACCCATGTGCGAGGCATTGGCCGCTGGACCGTGGAGATGATGTTGATGTCTCGCCTGGGCCGGCCCGACGTATTGCCCATCGACGACTTCGGCGTGCGTAACGGGTTTCGGCTGGCCTATGGACTGCGCGGCATGCCAACGCCGCGTGCACTCGCGGAATTCGGTGCGCGCTGGGCCCCGTATCGCTCCGTCGCGGCCTGGTACCTGTGGCGCGCCGTGGACTTGCACCGCGAGGGCAAACTACCCGTGCCCGCGACGCCGACGCGCGTCAAGACCGTGAAAAAGAAGAAGGTGGCGAAGAAAGTCGCCGCGAAGAAATCGAGACGCGTCGTCCGAAAGTCCGCGCGCGGGAAATAGTCAGTAGACCATTCCCTCGCCGACGCCGCGTGGATCCGACGCGGCCTCGACCTTGCCCGTCTTGTAGTCCCAGGTGACTGCCTGGGTATTGCCCCACTTGCGCGATCCTTCCTTGAGCGTATGGCCGAGCTTCTCGAGCTGTGCGCGTTCCTCGGCGCTGAGCGCCCCGGGCTCGAACTCGATGACGTCGGGCGAGAACTGATGATGGAAGCGCGGCGCGGCAACGATTTCCTGCGCGTGCTTGCCGTCGAGGAAGTTGAGCGTGCCGAGGATGACCATGCCCGGAATTCGGCTGCCACCCGGTGAGCCGATGATCATGAGCCCCGTCGGCGCTTCGACGAACGTCGGCGTCGACGACGACAGCGGACGCTTTCGCGGCGCAATGGAATTGGCGTCCCCGCCGATGAGCTGGAAGCCGTTCGGCACGCCCGCCTTCGCCGAGAAGTCGTCCATCTGGTTGTTCAGCAGGATGCCGGTGCCGGGAATCATGAGTCCGGAACCGAAGTAGAAGTTGAGCGTGATGGTGGCGGCGACCATGTTGCCGTGCTTGTCGATCACGGAGAAGTGAGTAGTTTGCGTGCCCGCCGGCGCGGCATCGACGCCCGGCAGCGCAGCGCTCGGCGTGGCGCGATCCATGCGGATCGAAGCGCGTTGCCCCGCGGCGTAGTATTCGTTGATGAGTCGCGCGACCGGGACGTCGACGAAATCCGGGTCGCCGAGATACACGGCGCGATCGCGATGCACGCGGCGCATCGCCTCGACGATGAGATGCGTGCGCGTTACGCGGTCGACCTTGTCGAGATCGAATCCTTCGAGGATGTTCAGCGCATCGATCAGCGCAATGCCGCCCGAGGTTGGCGGTGAGCCCGACACGATGCGCGCACCGCGATAGTGACCAACCACGGGCGCACGTTCGATCGCCTTGTAGTTGGCGAGATCCGCTTCCGTCCAATTGCCGCCGAGCTGCTGAACGCCGGCGACCAGCTTTTTCGCGAACGCGCCCTTGTAGAAACCGTCCGCGCCTTTGGTCGCCAGCAACTCGAGGCTCTCGGCAAGATCCGGCTGCTTGATGATGTAGCCAATGGCGGGCACTTCGCCGTTGACCAGGTACACGCGCGTGGCATCGCCGGTCTTGAGGAATGCGTCCTTCTTGAAATTGACGGCGCCGCGCAGGCGCTCGTAGAGGGGGAATCCTTCGCGCGCGAGCTTGATGGCGGGCGCCATGCTGACCGACAGCGGCAGCTTGCCGAATTTCTTCGCCATGTATACGAGGCCGGCCGGCTCCCCGGGGATTCCGGCGGCGAGCGCGGAGTCGCGCGAAAGACTCGCCACCGCATTGCCGTCCTTGTCGAGGAACATGTCGCGCGTCGCGGCGCCGGGCGCCATCTCACGCAGGTCGATCATGGTCTCGAGACCATCACTGGCGCGGCGAAGCAGGAAAAACCCGCCGCCGCCCAAACCCGAACAGCACGGTTCCACCACCGACAGAGCTGCCGCCACGGCGACGGCGGCATCGAATGCGTTACCGCCCTTGGCGAGAATTTCCTTGCCCGCATCGCTCGCCAGTGGATAGGCGCTGGCGATGCCGGAATGGCCCGGACCGGCGGCCGGAATGTTCGTGACGGGCGCGGCCGCCGGCACAGGCAGCGCGATAACCATGAACGCGAGGAGAAAGAATACGCGCCTGGCGCGTGCGGCTGACAGCTTCATGCCCGTCAGACCCGCTTCATCTTCTTGAGTTCGGCCGCCACCAATGGATGCACGAACTCCTTGACGTCGCCGCCGAGTATCGCGATCTCGCGAACCAGCGTCGATGAAATGAACGTGAACTGTTCCTGGGGCGTGAGGAACACGGTCTCGAGTTCGCGGTGCAGGTGGCGGCTCATGTTCGCGAGCTGGAACTCGAACTCGAAATCGGAGACTGCGCGCAGACCGCGCACCACGACCTGCACATTGTGTTCGCGCGCGAAGTCCACGGTGAGCCCCTTGTAACCCATGACCTCGACGCCCGGGATATCGCCGAGCACCGCGCGCGCCAGCTCGACTCGTTTCTCCAGCGGAAACATCGGCGCCTTGTTAGGGTTTGACGCGATCGCGACGATCACGCGTTCGAATACGCCCGCGGCACGGCGCACCAGATCCTGATGGCCGTTGGTGATGGGATCGAAAGTCCCCGGATATACGACGGTGCGCTTCATGTGGCGAACAGATGATACCCGACCTCGCCGGCGCGCCCCGCGCGGAGCTCTTTCCAGCTCGGGGGCAACGCCGGCAGTGGATCACGCGCGCGTCTTTCCACGTAGACACGCGCATCGGGAGCGAGCCGGCCGGCGAGCGCCGCTGCCGTCTGCGCCAGCAGATTCGCGGCGTACGGCGGATCGAGAAACACGATATCGAACGGCCCGGCACCGTTGCGCGCGAGCCAGCTGACCGCATCAGCACAGACCACGGTAGCCGCACTTTCCTGCCACTCTTGCAACAATGTCTCGATGGCAGCCGCCGCGCGGCGATCCTTTTCTATGAAGGTGACCTCCGCCGCGCCGCGCGACAGCGCCTCGAGTCCGAGCGCTCCGCTGCCGGCGAACATGTCGAGCACGCGCGCCTGGTCGATGCGCGGCTGCAACCAGTTGAACAGGGTTTCCCGCACGCGGTCGGGGGTCGGGCGAATCTCGACTCCTGCCGGAAAACGCAAGCGCCGCCCCCGATGCCGGCCGGCGATGATGCGCAGAACACGCGATCGCGCAGCGCCCGCGCGTGCACCAATGCCTGCGTCAACGGCGCCTACGACGATGCGCTTTTTTTCACTATTTTTTACTTTCGCCAATGCTTCAGACCCACGCGCCCATCGCTTGCCACCTTTTGGGGCCCAAGCGTAACCTACGGCACCAAATCGACAAGTTCGGCGCATCGTTCTGCACGGCGAGGGAAGGCGACTGAACTGTTTCTTCGCACACAGAATTTCCGAGGAGCGAACTCATGAAGAGGCTAATTGCAGCCACTGCGCTGGCTGTCGTCGTCACGGCCGGTTGTTCGAGCTCGGTCGACAATCCGTCCGACGTTCGCCCCACCAACCCGACCGCTGGCAACCTGAACCCCGGCGGCGGCTCGACAGCTCCATTGCCGGCGCCCACGGCCGCGTTGTTTCAACCGGCGCAGGGCGTCTTTCCGTTCCCCAACGACCTGTACTTCTCCGGCACCACCGACGGCACGATCAACATTCAACCGGCAAACGGCCTGATTCCCAACCAGGTTGGATTGAACGCGCTCGACGGCTGGTCCACCACCGCGCCGATCCGCATCCGATTCGGGGGTGCGCTGAATCCCGCATCGTTCAGTGCCGCGAACATTCGCGTTTACCAGGTCACGGTCAGCAACACTAACAAGGCGGTTGCCGGCTTCACCCGGCCGCTCACCTATGGCACCGAGTTTTCCGCGAACATCGCCACCGACGGCGGCGTCGGCAACACCATCCTCGAGATTCAGCCGCTCGTGCCGCTCACGCCATCGGCGGGACCGGCAACGCCCGCCGATCCGGTGCCACTCGGCACCGGATACCTCGTCCTGCTGACCAATGGCATTCAGATGGCGAGCGGCGCAGCCGCCACCGCCGACGTGGATTACGCCACGATCAAGACCACGTTGGGCGCGACGCCCAATCCGGCCAATTGCGCCACGCTGCCGAATGCGCCGATGCAAGGTGCGTGCGGATTCACCGCTTCGCATCTGCTCGTGGCCGGGAATCCGGCGCTGGGCCCGCTCGCGCTGAGCCCCGCGAACGTCATCGTCTCTTTCCACTTCACCACGGTGGCGACACGCGACACGCTGCGCGTGCTCGGATTGACCATCTTCAATCCAGCGGCGCCGATTCCGGCCATTGCCGTGAATGCCGCACCCGGCACTCCTCTGGACCAGATCAACCCCGCGTTGCCGCCCATCGCCAACGCGCGCTTCGGCACGGTAACCGTGCCTTACTACTCGCCGATTCCCGCGGTCGCGGCGCCGGGCCTGATCAGCACCGACAACACCATCCTGCGCAAAGCGTGGGTGGCCGCCGGCGCGCCTCCCGCGCCGCTGGCGGATCCAGCGAACGAACGCAATCTCACGCGCTTCAATCCCCTTCCGGCGCTCCAGGCCAGCAAACAGATTCCGCTGCTGGTCACCGTGCCGAACGCGAACGCGGGGGCCGCGGGCGTCAAGCCTGCCAATGGCTGGCCGGTCGTGATCTTCCAGCACGGCATCACGCGCGATCGCAGCGACGCGCTGGCGATCGCCGGTGCGTTTGCGCAAGCGGGATGGGCGGTTGCCTCCGTCGACCTGCCGCTGCACGGCATCACCGCGACCGCGAACCCGTTGTACCAGGCAACGAACGAACAGACGTTCAATCTCGACCTGGTGGTGAACGCGACCGGCGCCTCCGGCGCGGACAGCATCATCGACTCGACCGGCACGCACTTCATCAACCTCACCTATCCGCTCGCCAGCCGCGACAACCTGCGCCAGGGTGTCGTGAATCTGCTGGCGCTGACGCGCGCACTGCCCACGCTCGATCTCGATGGCAATCCGGCCACGGTCGACATCGACGGCACGCGGATCGCGTTCGTGTCGCAGTCGCTGGGCTCGATCGTGGGAATCACCTACGGTTCGGTGCTGCCGAGCCCGGCGCTCACCCGCACGATGACTCTGTCGGTGGGGGGTGGCGGCGTCGCGGCACTGCTGCGCGATTCCGCCACGTTCGGCCCGCGCATCAATGCCGGCCTGCAGGGCCAGGGGCTGCTGCCGGGCACGTCGTTGTACGCGCAGTATTTCCGCGACGTGCAGAACATCGTCGATGCCGGCGACCCGCTCAATTTCATTGTCTCGACCGTGGCGCAGCGGGCTATCTACCTGCAACAGGTGGTGGGCGGCAGCGGCAACCCCGCCTCGCTCCCCGACCAGGTGGTGCCGAATTCCTCGACCGCGCGACTGATCGCGGCCGCGGGCGCGGCGCTGCCGCGGGTCCCTCCTTCTCCGCACATCGGCTCCGGTTACGTCAACTTCGTGGCCGGCGATCACGGCTCGATCCTCTTGCCGATTGGCAGCCCCGCCGCGACGGTCGAAATGCAGACGGAAATGGTGACCTTCACCGCGTCGGGCAATCCTCCGGCCGGCGCTTCCACTCCGACCATCAATGTCGTCAACGCGGCGGTGGTTCAGCCTTAAACTGCGCGTCATTCAAGTCATGGGGCGGCCCCGGCTTGGGCCGCCCTTTGTTCTTTAGTGGAGCGTGAGTTTTTTGTCCGACGGCAAACCACAGTCCTTCCTCGCGCGCATGCGCGCGAAGATCAATCGGCCGGGTTCCTGGCTCTCGTACGACCTCGCCAACATCGTGCCGGGTCGCAAGATCGACGCCGAGGTGCTCGACGAGCTCGAAACCCGTCTGCTGACCGCCGACGTCGGCGTCGAAGCCACCCAGCACATCCTCGAAGAACTGCGCAAGAAAGTTGCGCGCAACGAGCTTGGCGATGTCGACGCCCTGGTGGCGGCGCTGACCGATGCGATCACCGCAATCCTGCTCCCGTCGCAACAGCCGCTCGATATCTCGAAGAAAAAACCGTTCGTGCTGCTGGTGGTCGGGGTGAACGGATCCGGCAAGACCACCACCATCGGCAAACTCGCGCGGCGTTTCGCCGATGCGCGCAAGCACGTCGTGCTCGCCGCCGGCGACACATTTCGCGCCGCGGCCATCGAACAGCTGGGTGTTTGGGCGGATCGCGCGGGCGCCGATCTCATCCAGCAGCAGGCCGGTGCCGATCCCGGCGCGGTGGTGTTCGATGCGGTGCAGGCGGCGACTTCGCGCCGCGCCGACGTCGTCATCATCGACACCGCGGGACGCCTGCACAGCCAGTCGCACCTGATGGACGAGCTGAAAAAAGTCCGCCGGGTGATCCAGCGCGTCGAACCAACGGCGCCGCACGAGGTCTTGTTAGTTCTCGACGCCAACCAGGGACAGAATGCGCTCACGCAGGCCACGCAGTTTCACGAGGCCGTCGGGGTCACGGGCCTGGTGCTCACCAAGCTCGATGGCACCGCCAAGGGCGGCATCGTGATCGCCATCGCGCGCAAGCTGGGTTTGCCGATCCGCTTCATCGGCGTGGGCGAACAAGCCGAGGATTTCGGTGAATTCGACGCGCGCGCTTTCGCCAGCGCGCTGGTTTCCGGCAACCGCGTGGACGCAGGCTAAGATCGTCCCATGATTTCTTTCGACAACGTCGCCAAGCGCTACCCGAACGGCCGTGAAGCCCTCGCGGGCGTCACCTTCACCATTCAGCCGGGCGAGTTCGTGTTCCTCACCGGGCGCTCCGGCGCCGGCAAGAGCAGTGTGCTCAAGTTGATCGCATTGCTCGAACGGCCGAGCCGCGGCACCGTGACCGTGAGCGGGCAAAACACCGGCAAGCTCAAGGCCGGCAGGATCCCGGCGTTCCGCCGCGCCATTGGCGTCGTGTTCCAGGATCACAAGCTGCTGGTCGACCGGCCGATCTACGACAACGTGGCTTTGCCGCTGGTGGTCGCCGGCACTCCGCTCAGGGAAGTCGACCGGCGCGTGCGCGCCGCGCTCGACCAGGTCGGGTTGTTAGGCCGGGAGCGTTCCTCGCCACTCGAGCTCTCGGTGGGTGAGCAGCAGCGCGTGGGCATCGCGCGCGCCGTCATCAGCAAGCCTCAGCTGCTCATCGCCGATGAGCCCACCGGCAATCTCGATCCGGGCCTGGCGGTGGAAGTGATGCGTGTATTCAAGCGTTTTCAGGAAGTGGGCGTCACCGTGGTCATCGCGTCGCACGATCCGCACCTGGTCGAGCAGTTCGGCCAGCGGGAAATCGTGCTCGACGCTGGCCGCATCGTCTCCGATACGCTGCGCGCCGGACACGCCGCCCGCATGACCGCGCAGGCGCCGCAGCTCAGCAACCTTCCCGATATTCATACATGAGCGGCGGTGTCTCCTCATATGGCACGCGGCATCTGCAGGCGTTGTTCGGCTCGTTGGGCCGCCTGGTGCGCGCACCGCTTGCCACCATGCTCACGCTCATCGTCATTGGCGTGGCGTTGGCGCTGCCGGCCGGGCTCGCGATCGTGGTCGATAATCTGCGCACCGCGACCGGAGACTTCAGCAACGCCCTCGACTTCACGGTGCACTTCAAGCTCGGCACTTCCATCGAACGTGTACAACAGATCGCGGCGGGCGCGCGCGAGCGGGCCGGTGTCGAGTCCGTGACGGTGAAAACCGCGGCGGAAGCGCTCGAGGAGTTCAAGCAGGCTTCGGGTTTCGGCGACGCGCTGAGCGCGCTCGAAGACAATCCGCTGCCGCATCACCTGGTGGTGCGGCCAGCCGCGAACGCCAGCGGTCCCACCGAGGTCGAATCGCTGCGGCGCTACTTCGCCGCGTTTCCGGAAGTGGAAATCGTGCAGCTCGACCTGGACTGGGTACGTCGGCTGCATTCGCTGCTCGATGTGCTCAAGCGTGCCTTGTGGGTGGTGATCACCGTATTGGGCCTCGGCGTCCTCGCGGTCATCGGCAACACCATCCGGCTCGAGATCCAGCAACGCCGCCCCGAAATCGAGGTCACCAAGCTCGTGGGTGGATCCAACGCCTTCGTGCGCCGCCCGTTCCTGTACACCGGCATCTTCTATGGTCTCGGCGGCGCGCTGCTGGCGGCACTGATCGTCTTTGGAGGGCTCACCTACCTGGATCAGGCCGTGGGCGACCTGTCTGCCCAATACGGCGGGCGTTTTCACCTGGAGGGGCTCGGAGTACGCGGGCTAGGTACCCTCGCCGGAATCGGGGCGATTCTCGGCTGGCTGGGCGCGCTCATCTCCACTGGCCGGCATTTGAGGCAGATCGAACCTCGTGCCTGACCAGCGACTTATAAAACAATAACTTATCGTTCTAGTCCCCCATTCGAGGGATGGAACTGATTGGTTACTTAGCACTCTAATTGCTCGACTGCTAATATCCCGGGCCTTCCGTGATGAGCAGATCGCAAGAGGAGGTTTCGCTAGATGACCGCCACTGCAGCCACCGCAACTGCGCTGATCGCCCGCAAGAACGATTTCGTCCTTTCCGGTCCCGTCGGAAGCTTCGACGCGTACATGGACAAGGTAAGCCGCATTCCCGTGCTGACGCGCGAGGATGAGGCCGCACTCGCCGTCCGCTTCCGCAACGACGGCGACCTCGACGCTGCCCGCCAGCTGGTGTTGTCGCACCTGCGATTCGTCGTGCACATCGCGCGCGGCTACTCCGGCTACGGCCTGCCGCTGGGCGACGTCGTCCAGGAAGGTAACGTCGGCCTCATGAAGGCCGTGAAGCGTTTCGACCCGACGGTCGGCGTGCGCCTGGTGTCGTTCGCGGTTCACTGGATCCGCGCCGAAATCCACGAATACGTGCTGCGCAACTGGCGCCTGGTCAAGGTCGCCACCACCAAGGCCCAGCGCAAGCTGTTCTTCAATCTGCGCAAGATGAAGAAGAACCTGGCGTGGCTGTCGCACGATGAAACGCTCGCCGTGGCGCGCGACCTCAAGGTGTCGCCGGCAGAGGTGACCGAAATGGAAAAGCGCCTCGCGGCGCGCGACCTTTCGTTCGATCCGGTTCCGGACGCCGGCAGCGAAGACGGCGACGAAACCTACTCGCCCGCTGCCTATCTACCCGCGCCGGATGCCGATCCCGCGGCCCAGGTCGAAAACGCCGAGTGGGAAGACACCACCGGCGATCGGCTGCAGGCGGCGATGCAGACCCTGGACCCGCGCGCACGCGACATTCTCGTGAATCGCTGGACCGGAGAAGCGAGCGCGACACTGCACGACCTCGCGGAGAAGTACGGCGTATCCGCCGAGCGAATCCGCCAGATCGAAGCGAATGCGATCAAGAAATTGCGAGGGTTGATGGTCGAAGCGTAGGCATCCTGCCAACGGCTTCGGCTGATTGAATCTACAGCCCCGGCCGCAAACCGGGGCTTTTTCTTTTGCAATGATTAGTTTTCTTGTTGTCTTCGCTTCCCGGCCCATGGATTAATCCGTCGTCATGACCAAAACAGCATTGAATCCACAAGGCGAGCAGATGGCGGACGAATCCATGATTCGTACGCTTGCCGCGCAGATCGAAGCCATCTGGCCGCAGGAAAAATCCCTCCTCAACTTCTACCGGTTGCCGCGCAATTCGCGCGTGCTGGACGTCGGTGCCGGCACCGGTGAATTCAGCGTGCGGGTAGCCGCCATGCTGCCGGAGTCGCAGGTGCTCGGCATCGAATTGCTGCCAGCGTCGGTGGAGCATGCGCGCGAGCGCCATGCGGCGCTGGCGCCGCGTCTGCGATTCGAAACCGGCGACGCCTTTCATCTTGCCCAGGTCGACAACAGCTTCGACCTCGTGGCCAATCGCCACATGATCCAGTCGGTCCCGCATGTGGAGCGAATCCTTGCTGAATTGGTGCGCGTCACCAAACCCGGTGGACACGTGCATGTGCTCGCCGAGGATTACTCGATGCTGCACATGATGTCGGGTCCGCTCGATCCCGACATTTTCTGGCGCAAGGGGCCGGTGGAATTCTCGATGCGCACCAACACGGATTCACGCATCGGCCGCCGGACGTGGACGCTCATGCGCGCCGCCGGGCTCATCGACGTACGCGTCGACTACATCGTCGTCGATACCCTGCGCGTACCGCGCCGTGTGTTCGCCGACATCATCACAGCCTGGCGCGACGGCTATGTCGAAGCGCTGGCGACGCCGGAATTTCCGGTGGCGCTCGTTCGTCAGCACTTCAACGAGATCATCGCCAGCATATTGAATCCGGATCACTACGCGGTCTGGCACCTGCCTATTGTTTCAGGTGTGAAACCAAAATCGCCGTAGCGCCGATCTCGCCGCAATGAAAAAGGGGCGACGGACCGTGGTCCGCCGCCCCTGCCTTTTGCTTACCGAAGAATCAGCCTTCAGTGATCGGCTGGAGCTTCAGCTCCACCCGACGGTTCTGCTGCTTGCCCTGCGGCGTCGAATTGCTCGCAATCGGACGCTCTTCGCCGGCACCGATGGTGACGACACGCTGGCTGTTCACGCCATGCGACTGCAGGTAACCGCCGACCGAGTTGGCGCGTTGCTGTGACAAGGTCTGGTTGTACGCGTTGTCGCCGTCGCTATCCGTATGGCCTTCGACATCGATCAATGTCTTGTCGAATTCCTTGAGCACGAGAGCCACCGAATCGAGCACCTGGAAGAAGCCCGAATTGAGGTCCGCGCTCGCGGTCTTGAAGGTGATGTTGCCGGGCATGTTGAGAATGAGGTCGTCGCCGCTGCGCGTGACGGACACCCCGGTGCCCTGCAGCTGCGCGCGCAACTTGGCTTCCTGACGGTCCATGTAAGCGCCAACACCCGCACCCGCGAGGGCGCCCACGCCGGCGCCGATCAATGCGCGCTTGCGTCGTTCCTTGGAATTGTCGCCGGTGGCTGCGCCGAGAACGGCGCCTGCAATCGCACCGATGCCGGCGCCCTTGGTGGTCTTGTTCACCTTCTTCTCGCCCGTGTAGGCGTCGGTGGTCTGACAACCCGCAATCGTGATGGCGGCTGCCAGGGCTAACAATGTGCTGCGGACCATGATCGATGTTTTCATCCACTTCTCCTTACAGGCGGGCAAACATAGCGGCGTGCATCTGAACGCCGAATGAACCCATTTTCTGTGCGCTAGTTCTCAGTCGACGGCTACGGACGAAGCCGGCGGCGTGGTCGCGCGCTCGTACCCGCGCGGCCGGATCGCAACCGTATTGCGTATCGCCGTGCAGCGCACACCATCCTTGCGTGTGTAGCCGTACTCGAATGTCGGCGTGGCGCGACCCTCGCTTTCGAGCTGCATCCTAATGACTTCTTCCTGTTCCGACGTAAGCGCAAACCTCATCTCGAGGTCGGAGTTCCCGCCATGATCGAAGGAAATCGTCATGGCACGCGTCCACACGGAGTAGCCCGGGAAAACCCGTGCGCATGCCAGCGCAGCAATGGGATCGGCCAGCGCCGCCTGGTAACCGCCGAACATCACTCCGCCGGGATTGCGCGACCGGGCGTTCAATGGCAGCAGGATGCGCACCGTGCGCCAGTTCTCGGTGATCTCGAGCACCTTGATGCGCATGGGCACGAAGGGCGGGTACAGCTCTAACAGGCGCGCATCGGGCAGGATCCCGCTGCCGGCCACAAACTTCATGAGACGCTGCATCAGCGGCATGACAGATTCCTTGTTTGGAGCCGCATTGTTGCAGAGCACGCAACGCGGGCGTAGCTTTCCGGGCCATGCGCACGGTGGAGCAATGGTTCGGGGAATATGGCGAGAGTCATAGCAACCCTGGCAACGAGCTGCTGCACATCATCTGCGTGCCGCTCATCGTCATGACCGTCATCGGCTTCCTCTGGTCTATTCCGGTTCCCGCCGCCTTCGCCGGGATTTCGCCCTGGCTGAATTGGGCCACGATCACCATCGCACTGGCCGTCTTCTACTATTTCACGCTGTCGGCCACGCTGGGAATCGGCGCGGCCATAGGGCTCGGTATTCTCGCGTACATCGTGAGCCTGCTCGACACGCTCGCGTGGCCGCTGTGGCTCACCTGCCTCATCATTTTCGCGATCGGCTGGATCGGCCAGTTCATCGGCCA
The DNA here is from genome assembly GCA_035995425.1 of Steroidobacteraceae bacterium. Classification (GTDB taxonomy): domain Bacteria; phylum Pseudomonadota; class Gammaproteobacteria; order Steroidobacterales; family Steroidobacteraceae; genus CADEED01. Next base: position 9,042 of record DASYKM010000187.1, on the reverse strand, counting down.
CGCGATCGAAGGCAAACGGCCGTCGTTTTTCAAAGACCTCCAGTTCCTGCTGATCGGCCCGCTGTGGTTGCTCGGACATCTCTATCGCCGCCTGGGCATTTCCTACTAGCCCCATTTTCCGTCAGGCAATGGCGCGCGTAGGTATCATCGCGCGATGCTCAATCCCCTAGATCTGTACGACGTCCGCGGACTGCTCACCGACGACGAGCGCATGGTGCAGGACTCGGTCGGCCGATTCGTCGACGAGAAAGTGCTGCCCATCATCCAGGACTGCTTCGAGAAGCATCGTTTTCCACACGAATTGGTCACCGAAATCGCCGGCCTCGGGTTGTTAGGCTCGTCGATCCAGGGCTACGACTGCGCCGGCCTCAACGCCGTCAGCTACGGCCTCATCTGCCAGGAGCTCGAGCGCGGCGACTCCGGAATCCGCAGCTTCGTCTCGGTGCAGAGCTCGCTGTGCATGTATCCCATCTACGCCTTCGGCAGCGAGGAACAAAAGCAGAGGTGGCTGCCGGACATGGCGCGTGGCCGGAAGATCGGCTGCTTCGGCCTGACCGAACCGCACGGAGGCTCGGACCCGGCGAACATGAAAACGCGCGCCGTGAAGAAAGGCGGCGACTGGGTCATCAACGGCGCGAAGATGTGGATCACGAACGGCGCGATCGCCGACCTGTGCATCTGCTGGGCAGAGACGTCCGACGGTATCCGCGGCTTCATCGTCGAGAAAGGCATGAAGGGTTTCGCCGCACCAGAGATCGAGCGCAAGTTTTCCCTGCGCGCCTCGGTCACCTCGTCACTGTTCTTCGACAACGTGGTCGTGCCGGAAGCAAACCTGCTACCCGGCGTGAAGGGTTTGAAGGGCCCGTTGTCCTGTCTCACGCAGGCGCGGTACGGCATCACCTGGGGCGTGATCGGCGCCGCGCAAGCCTGCCTCGCGCAACTCATCGAATACACGAAGACACGTGAGATGTTCGGCAAACCGCTGGCCGCCACGCAGGCGATCCAGCTGCGTCTCGCGGAGATGGCGCGCCAGATAACGTCCGCACAATTGCTGAGTCATCAGCTCGGCCGGCTCAAGGATCAAGGTGCCATGCAGCCGGCGCAGGTGTCGCTCGCCAAGTGGAACAACTGCCGCATCGCGCTCGACATCGCGCGGGACTGCCGCGACATGCTCGGCGGCGCGGGTATCAGTGCGGAATACGTGCCCATTCGCCACGCCCTCAATCTGGAGAGCGTGATCACCTATGAAGGCACCGAGACAATCCACCAGCTCACGATCGGGCGCGAGCTGACGGGCATCAACGCCTTCTGACCGCCCGCGCTTCTAGCCCGCCGGCTGAAAGAACGGTACGCGCGTCTCTCGAAACACCGGCAACGCCTCGCAGCGCGCCGCGAGTATCGCGAGCGACTGGAACATGACCTCATCGTCGGCGACCCGCATGGTGTCATTCAGGAAAGTGAATACACAGACCGCGGTGATGTCGGCCTGCGTCATGCGCTTGCCCACCAGCCACTGCGCCACGCCGCGCTCGCCCAGGTAACGATCGATGGCGGCGAGCGATGAACTCATCTGCAGGCGGCAACGATCGACCCAGGGCTGATGGCGCTTGGACTCAGGCCGGAACACTCGCTCATAGACCTGCAGCACACCTTTTTCCGCCGCCCCGGTCGCCATGGCCATGAGGTTCAGTGCCTGGCGGCGCTCGACGCCGGCGCGCGGCAACAGCGCCCGCTCGGGACCGGCGCGCTCATCGAGGTAGTCGAGGATCGCGCCTGATTCCATGAGGCGTTCGCCGTCGTCGGTCACGAGCGTGGGCACGCGACCGAGCGGGTTGTAGTCGCGAATCCGGTCGAAGTCCTTGCCCACCGACCAGTTGCCGTGTTCGAACGGCATATCTAACAACTTCATGGTGATGGCGACACGGCGCACGAACGGCGAGTCGAACATTCCTATCAACAGCATCAGGCCGGCCCTCGGTAATACAACCAATAGATGACCCCGGCCGTGATCGCCAGGTCGACGATGAGAAACCAGAGGAAGAATTTGCGGCGCGCCGCTCGCTGCAGGGTTTCGATCTGCACGCGCAGCATGGGATCCCGCGCGAGATGCGCATCGACGCGACCCTTGGCATCCCGTAGTCCCAGCAACTCGACCTGGCGCACGACCTTGATGGCTTCGACGAGCTTGCCTTCGGTGAGCAGCGTCACCGCTTCGAGCGGCAGTGGCTTGAACCTGGGATCGGCCCTCATGTCGAGCCGCCGATCCGCAAACCCGATCGGCTGCGGTCGCGCGTTAGGCCATCAAGGAGGTAATGCATGTCAGGTCAATCCCATGCCGAGCCGCAGCTCAATGCAACGCCGTTGATCGATGTGATGCTCGTGCTGCTGGTGATATTGATCATCACGCTGCCGATCGCAACCCACATCGTGAAACTCAATTTGCCACAGGGCCTAGCCACCACGCCACCGCCGATGATCCGTGTCGGCATCTATTCCGGTGGCGAAATGTACTGGAATGACGAACGCGTGGAATCGGTCGCGGCCTTGCTGCCGCGCCTGGTGGCGCTCGGCCGCCAGGCCAATGCGCCGGTGCTCCGGGTGGTGCCTGAAAAGCGAGCGCCCTACGAACGAGTGGCCCAGGTACTGGCGGCCGCGCAACGCTCACACGTGAAGCTGCTCAGCATCGCTCCCATCGCTGACTGAAGAAGACCGACCGACGAACCCGAGCGCTAGAAACCGCGCTCGGCGCACATGGACGCCTCGGCGATCCAGCAGAACAGCAGCACGCCGATCGCGAACCAGGACCAGAGCGACGATGGCTCGTCGTTCGCCTCTTCGGGCGCCGCGTCGCGCTGCGGCGGGTCGCCGCTTTCCGGCTGCTGCCGCATGAAATGCGCGGGAACGGCGCTCACAGCGGCAACCAGTGCGTCGTGGTTTCGCGGCGATGCAGATAGACGAAGCGGGCGCGCGCCAGACGCGCGGCAAAGTCGTTGCTGCGCGTTCCGACACGCTCGAGAAACCGGCGCCACCGCTCGCCTGGCAGCGGGCCAAATTGCCCGGCGGCATAAGTTGAATTGCGTGAACTGCTGTCGATCATGGCGGCGTCCTCTGTTCTAGCCTCCACTGCATTCCGCGCCCGCCAACCGCCCGGACAGTGACGAGTTGATGGCGCTCCGGCGACCGAAAGTGACGAAATATGGCCATGCCACCGGCCTCAAGTCCGGTCGCTTACACTTCGCGCTCCATGAAACAAATCCGATGAAAAAGACCATAGCCATCGTCGAAGACGAACGCGCCATCCGCGACAACTACGCCGCGGCGTTCTCCCGCGAGGGATATGCGGTGCGCGGATATCCGAATCGCCGCGACGCCATGGCGGCCTTCGCGGCACGGCTGCCCGATCTCGCCGTCATCGACATCTCGCTGGAAGACGAACCCGAAGGCGGCTTCGAGTTGTGTCGCGAGCTGCGCGGGCTCTCACCCGAGCTACCCATCATTTTTCTCACCGCGCGCGACAGCGAGCTCGATGCCGTGTCGGGCCTGCGGCTGGGAGCGGACGATTTCCTCACCAAGGATCTTTCGCTGGCGCATCTCATCGCGCGCGTGAACGCTCTGTTCCGCCGTGTCGATGCACTGCGGCGCCCGACCGAGGAAAAGCAGGTGATCCGCCGCGGCGCGCTCTCGCTCGACAGCGAACGCATGTCGGTCGAGTGGAACGGCCAGGTGGTGCTGCTTTCCTTGACCGAGTTCTGGATCGTCTACGCGCTCACCAAACATCCAGGCCACGTCAAGAATCGACAGCAGCTCATGGACGCGGCCAACGTGGTGCTCGACGACAACACCATCACCTCGCACATCAAGCGCATCCGCCGGAAATTCCAGGTGGTGGACGAAAAATTCGACGCCGTGCACACCGTGTATGGCATGGGTTATCGCTGGGTCGAATGACCGGATAACCCATGGGACGCATCGCGGACCTCATCAGAGTCGGGCCGATTTCCGGGTTCCGGCTCCGTACCAAACTACTTCTGCTGGCGCTCACCACGCTCGCGCTGCCCTGGGCCGGCTGCCAGTACGCGCGCGAGATGGAAACCGTGCTGCGCGAGAGCGAACAGCAGTCACTGCTCGCGGTCACCACCACCATTGCCGGCTCGCTCAAGGGTCGCCAGGAGCTGTTGTTCCGCGCCGACTCGCTCGAAGCCGTGACCACCGACGACGCGCGCGACATCACGCCGCGAGTTCTCTCGGGCGCGCCGCTCATCGACGGCCGCGCCGACGAGTGGGACACCGATTCGCGCAACCTGGTGCGCGTGACCGGGCCCGGCGGCGACGGCCTGCGGCTGCTGGCCGCGACCCACGAGCGCTGGCTGTACCTTGCATTGCTGGTGCGCGATGACAAGGTCGTCTACGACGCATCGATGCTCAATCCGCTCGATTCCAGCACGATCGGCGATCGCATCTGGCTGGCGTTCGACGACAAGCGCGGCGGCCAGCAGCAGCTGTTTTTCGGCAGCACCGGCCCAGGCACGTTGCGCGCGCGACGCATCGAGACGCGTGAATACGGCCGGGAGGAAACCGTCGAAGAGCCGCGCATCGAGTCGGTGTGGCAGCGATCGCGCGACGGTTACGTCGTGGAAATCGGCATCCCGCTGTCGCTGGTCGGGCAGCACATCGGCGTTCTCATCGACGACCGCGACCGGCGCGGCGCGGCGCGCAACAGCTACGGCACGCTCGAAGTGGCGGACCTGCGGGCCACCGGGCGTCTCATCGCCGCGTCGCCTGACTTGAGCGATCACCTGCGGCAGTTCGCGCAGCCCGGGGTCGAGCTGACCGTCGCTTCATCGACGGGCGCCATACTCACGCGGCTCGATGCGCCGGCGCTGCCAGGCGATTACACGCGCATGCGCGGGTTCCTGCCGCGCATGTACCGGCTGTTCCTCGACGGCGACGCGATCCCGCGCGGCGTCTCGCAAGCGGAACGGCAGCGTGCCGCGGAGGAGCTCACCGCGCGCGTCGCGAAGGGGCAGCCGGAAACCGCGCTGTTCGCCGGCCGGTACGAGAACAGTGTGATCGTCGCCGCGGCCGCGCCGATCTTTTCGGCCGACGGCAAACACGTGTTCGGCGTCATCCAGCTCGCCCAGACCGCGGACCGCTGGCTAACGCTGCGCGATCGTGCGCTCACGCGACTGCTGAACCTCACGTTGTTCGTCACGCTGTTCGCGGTGGTGGCTGCGTTCTGGTTCGCGGGCCGCATGACGCTGCGAATCTCGCGGCTGGGTGCCGCCAGCGAAACCGCGTTGGGGCGCGAGGGCAATCTGTCGCGCGTGCTGCCGGAAGCCGATGCGCGCGACGAGCTCGGCGACCTGTCACGCAGCTTCTCTTCGCTTCTCGGACGACTCGACGAGTACACCGGGTATCTGCGGACGCTTGCCGGCAAGCTGGCCCACGAGATCCGCACGCCACTGACCATAATTCGCTCGTCGCTCGAGAACCTGGAGTCCGAACCCGATTCGGACAACGCCAAGGTGTACGTGTCGCGCGCGCGGGAGGGTAGCGAGCGGCTCGGCGCCATTCTCACGGCCATGGGCGCGGCCACTCGCGTCGAAGAGGCCATCGCACACAGCGAACGTCAGCGGTTCGATCTGGCCGCACTGGTACGGACGGCGGTCGGTGCGTATGGCGGGGCATTTCCGCAACGTCAATTTCGCTGCGAGGTGCCGCCCGACGCCGTCGAGATGACCGGCGCTCCCGATCTCATCGTGCAGATGCTCGATAAGCTCATCGACAATGCCGTGGATTTCAGCGTGGATGGGGCCACGATCTCAGTTGTTCTGCGCGCAGAAGGTTCGATCGCCGAATTGTCGGTGGCCAATCCGGGACCGTCGCTCCCCGCGGAGGCCGCCACCCGCCTGTTCGAATCCCTGTGGCAGTCGCGCGCCGAAAGCGACAAGCGCCCGCACCTCGGTTTGGGGCTCTACATCGTCCGGCTGATCGCCGAGTTCCATGGTGGCAGTGCTCAGGCCGCCAACCTGCCCGACAACTCGGGAGCCATCTTCACGGTCCGCCTGGCCCGCTGAGCGAATCCGCGCATCCAGTCACATCCAGCGGTCGTAGTTTCAGTCGATACAGTTCACAAGAAGCGCCCTGTCGCGCGATTGAGACATTGTGGCGCGAAGGATTCGGCGTATGATTCCGTCTCGCATAGTCCAGAAACACCGCTAAGTAACTGAATTCAAGGTTGTTAGCCACGTTGTAAAGATTGCGAGGCATTTGCGGTTCTGCACTGCACCAGTATTTGATGCGCGGAGAACACAAGGTTTATCGATACAGAAAAACTCGGGATTTGCTCACGGGCACGGGTGCAGTCGGTAGTTTAGTTATGGCTACTGGCGAGGACGATCAAAGCGTGGACTGACACGCGGGCTTAACTGTTTAGCCGGAGGCCGCAAGGCCACCAACGTCCCAGCCGAAATTTTTGCAGTCCGTGTAGTCGACTCGGTCGGCTGACAGCGATTACCTAAGTCGACGACGACCAACTAACAAGCCCCGCTCTGCGGGGCTTTTTTTATGCCCGGCCGGCGCGGAAATGAGGAATGTCCCCATTTCCCGGACCCCGCACCTAGCTAGAATTCTCCGCCATGCGGACCCTGGCTCTCATCGCGACCTTGTTAGCCGTGTGCACGGCGCTCGCCGGCTGCTCGCGCCGCCTGCACGAGAATGACGTGCGCGAATTCATCGACACGGCCGACAACGCGGCCCGCAAACGTTTCGCGCCGGACATCTGCTCGCTGCGCGGCAAGGATTTCACGTTGCACCTGACATTCCACGGCCACCAGTCGAAGCTCGAACCCACCGAAGTCGAGATGGACCGCAAGCTTTTCTGCAAGGAGGCCGGCAAATTCTCGCGGCTGTACCAGTACCTGCTGGAACGCAGGTCCATCGAGATCGACATGGCCGGGGACCGCCGGACGGCGCGAGTCACGTCGAACTACGTCGAGACACTGCCGTACTACGAGCCCGACATGATGCCGAGGACGCCCGATGATTTCTTCCAGTTCCAGGTGGTCGAGACCCGCGACGAATCGGTCGTGGGCTTCGAGGGCGGAGATCTGAAGTTCCTCAGCACCGACGCCGAATCGCATCAGACCCTGGTCGCGAAGACCTCGGTCAATATTCCCTACCAGTAATGCGCTCACTCGCCGGCCCTGCAATGTTGTTGGTCCTGGTGACAGGCTTCGCCATCCACCGCTACCTGTCCATGGAAGACACACCCTCGCGCGACTTCACCGAGCTGGAATTCGCGGGCGCCGACGAAGATCAGAGCGGCTCGTGCTACTCGCTCGGCACGGTGCTCGTCGTCAACCGGGCCAGCAATGGCGGCGCTCGAACCTGGACCAGGTCGGACGACGGCGCCTGGACACTTCTCGTCGACAACGTCTCCCAGGGATATGGCGGCCCGGTGCGCCTCTATCAGAAGTACACCTTCGCCCGATTCGGCGACCGGGTGCGGCTCGTCTCGGTGGATGGTTCCAAGGGGATGAACATGACCATCAAGCACAACGTCGACGCTCTGCTGGAGATGCCCAACTCCCTCCATTCCACGCCGATCGACCGTTGCCTGAAGCCGGGCGCGACGGGCTATCAATTCGCGCCGAGACGCTGACCTGCCGGATGTGGCAAGGTTCGCCGCCATGCCTGCACTACGTTTCGCCGCCGCCATCAGTCTGTTCGCCCTGTGCGCCGTGGCGCAGGCCCAGCAAGTCATTCCACTCTGGGAGAAAGGCGCGCCGGGTTTCGAAGCCCGCCGCGGTGAACCCGAGCAGCACGAAGACTGGTGGTACAAGAACATCCACAACCCTTCGCTCACGGTCTTCATGCCACCCGCCGGCAAAGGCAACGGCACCGCGGTCATCGTCGCGGCCGGCGGCGGCCATCGCCAGCTCGTCTTCAACCCCGAAGGCGTCGAGCCGGCGAAATATCTCGCCAGCCTCGGTGTCACGGCATTCGCGCTGAAATACCGGCTGTTCCGCGAGCCGGACTCGAAATACACCATCGACAACACGGCCGAGGACATCCGGCGCGCCATGCGCACCGTGCGTGCGCGGGCCGCGGAGTGGCACCTGGACCCCGACCGCATCGGCGTCATGGGATTCTCGGCGGGCGGTGAAGTCGCCGCGCTGGTGGCCTATCCACCGGTGGCCGGCGATTCGAGAGCGAAGGACCCCATCGAGCGCGTGAGCGCGCGTCCGGACTTCGAGATCCTGATCTATCCGGGTCCGCTCGGAATTCCGGACAAGATTGCCGCCGACTCGCCGCCCCTGTTCCTGTTAGGCGCGTCCGACGACGAAAACGTCGCCGACGTCATGTTCGAGCTCACGCGCAAATATCACGAAGCGGGTGCATCGATCGAGACGCACATCTACGCGCAGGGCAAACACGCCTTCAACATGGGCCAACGCTCGAGCTACGTGAGCATCCAGCGCTGGCCGCAGCGCCTCGCCGAGTGGCTCGAGGACCGCGGCTTCACCAGGAAAGCGGATTGAGCGCATGAACTTCGACAGAACTCCCGGCTCGGTCCTCATTCTCGGCGCCATCCTGCTGATGAGCGCGTTGGCCTTGTGGGCGGCGCCGGGCATCAAGCAGCGCAACCTGCTGCGGCCGTACTGGCTGCTGCGCAATCGCCAGTACGACACCATCATCACCAGTGGGTTCATCCACGGCGATTTCGGCCATCTGCTGTTCAATTCGCTGACGTTCTATTTTTTCGCGCCGAGTCTCGAGCAGCGAATTGGTACGGCGAAGTTCGTCGCACTGTATTTCATCGGGCTGGTGCTCAGCAGCCTCGGCACCGTCTACAAGCAACGCAACAATCCCGATTACGCCGCGCTCGGCGCGTCGGGGGCGATTCTCGCGGTGTTGTTCGCGTACATCGTCTATTACCCGAAGCAGATGATCTATCTGTATTTCGCGATCCCGATTCCCGCGGCGTTGTTCGCCGTCGGCTACGTGGCCTACAGCATGTGGGCCGCGAAGAATCGGCGC
>DASYKM010000186.1:0-20960 GCA_035995425.1 Steroidobacteraceae bacterium | reverse complement strand
CGCGACGTCGATCTCGGCTTCGGTGATCAAACCGAGGTGCACGGCGTTGAACAAAGCCGCATACGTGCGGCCGCAGTTGACCTCGACGCCGGCCTTCACGCCGAGCGCCGCGGCTTCCTCGGGTGTCTTCACGATGTGGTGAAATTTCCAGATGTCTTCGGTGGAATCGCAGTCCGACACCACGTAGCCCTTGAAACCCCACTGGTTGCGCAGGACGTCGGTGAGCAACCAGTGGCTGCCCGACGCGGATTCGCCGTTCAGGCGGTTGTACGCGCCCATGACCGAGGCGACGTGCCCCTCCTGCACCAGCGCGCGGAATGCGGGTAGATAGGTTTCCCACAGATCGCGATCGCTCGGATGCACGTCGAAATGGTGGCGGTCGGCTTCGGGTCCCGAGTGCACCGCGAAGTGCTTGGCGGTGGCGTCGACCTTGCGGTACTTCGGATCGTCACCCTGCATCGCTTTCACGAATGCCACGCCCATGCGCGCGGTGAGAAAGGGGTCTTCGCCGTAGGTTTCCTGTCCACGGCCCCAGCGCGGATCGCGAAAGATGTTGATGTTAGGCGACCAGAACGTCAGCCCCTGGTAGCGCTTGCGCAGTCCGCGGCCGGCGAACTCCTGGTGTTTGGCACGGCCTTCGTCGCTGATGGCGGTGGCCACCTCGGTCATGAGAGGCAGGTCGAAGGTGGCGGAGAGGCCGATGGCCTGCGGAAACACTGTGGCGGCGCCGGCGCGTGCCACGCCATGCAGTGCTTCGTTCCACCATTCATAGGCGGGTACTTCGAGGCGCGGGATCGCCGGCGCGTCGTTCTGCAATTGGGTGACTTTTTCGTCGAGCGTCATGCGCGACACCAGGTCGGCGGCGCGTTCCTCGAAGCCGCGGCTCAGGTCCTTGTAAGGCGGATCGGCGGCGAAAACCGTCGAGGCAATGGACAACAGCGATGCGGCAAACAAGGCGCGGACCATTCCTACTCCTCGTGCACGGGTGGTCGCCGGATGGCACCCCCTCGTCCCGCGCGCGGTAGCGTTACCATACACGAGGGCGTTCCGTTCGGAACAGAGCCCAAAGTCGCAAGGAACGTCGTAACTAGCGGCGGCCACGCTTCGCCGGACCGCGGGCTTCGACCAGATCCGCGTAGCGTCGCCGCAGCCTTCGATAGCTTTCGTATCGGCGCGCGGCGAGTTCACCACGTTCGACCGCAGCCATGACCGCGCATGCGGGCTCCTGCATGTGCTTGCAGTCCTGGAAGCGGCAACCGGCGGCGAGACGATCCACTTCCGGAAAGCCCAGCGTCTGCGCGTCGAGCTGTTCGATGGCCGGCGCGAAATCGCGTACGCCCGGCGAATCGATGAGCGTTCCGCCCGAGTCGAGCGGGTACGATCGCGACGCCGTGGTTGTGTGCCGGCCTTCTTCCTCGCGCATGAGGCTGTCCGTCTCGATCTGGATTCGCATCTGCGGCAGCAGTGCATTCACCAGCGACGACTTGCCCACGCCGGATTGTCCGACCAGCACGCTCACCGCACCCGCCAGCAGCGCGCGCAGCTCGACGAGTCCATGGCCGAGCGTGGCGGAGCAAGAGACGTGCGCATAGCCCGCGGCAATGAACGCGTCGATTTCGGCGCGCGCGAGATTGTTAGGCTCGAGATCGGACTTGTTGACCGCGACCGCGCCGGCGATGCCGGCGGCGGTGGCCGCGCACAGATAGCGATCGACGATGAAGAAGTCCGGCTCCGGAACCGGTGCCACCACCACCACGAGCCGCGTGATGTTCGCGACCACGGGTTCGCTCTCACCGCGCAGGTTGGCGCGCGCCAGCAGCGTCCGTCGTGGCAATACCTCGACGATCATCACTTCGTCATGCGTGCGGCCGACTTCGCAGCGCACACGATCGCCGCACACGATGCTCAGGCGGCGTCCAGCCGGCCGCGCACGCAATTCCTGAGTGCCGCTGCGCACCAGCAGATGACGTCCAAAGGCGGCGATGACCTCGGCCTCGAATGCGTCTGCGGTGGAAACGGCTGTCATTCGTGTAGTATCGCGTCAATCCATATGCCGAGCAGCGACTATCTCGTCTGGATAGATCTCGAGATGACGGGCCTCAAGCCCGACACCGACGTGATCATCGAGATGGCCACCATCGTCACCGACCTCGACCTCAACGTTGTCGCTGAAGGGCCGGTGATCGCCATTCACCAGCCGGCCGAAGTCATGGACGCCATGGACGAATGGAACAAGCGCACGCACGGCGCCTCTGGTCTCATCGAGCGGGTGCGCACCAGCGGTTACACGATGGCGAGCGCGGAGAAGCGCACCCTCGAGTCGCTGACCTTGCTGGTCGAGCCTGGCTCCTCACCCATGTGCGGCAACAGCATCTGCCAGGACCGCCGCTTTCTCGCGCGCCACATGCCCACGCTCGAGAAGTTCTTTCACTACCGCAATCTCGACGTGAGCACTTTGAAGGAGCTCGCGCGCCGCTGGGCGCCAGGACTGATTTCGGGTTTCTCCAAGCGCGGCGAACACATGGCGCTCGCCGACATCCAGGAATCCATCCGTGAGCTCGCGTATTACCGCGAGCATTTTCTCGCGCCGGAATACGGCAAGCTGTGAACCTGAAATTGCCTGAGTTCGCGGACGTGGTCGCGGCGGCCGCGCGCCTTGCACCATTCGTGGTGCGCACACCGGTCATGCGTTCCGCAGCCTTCGATGCGCGCGTCGGAGCGCAGGTGTTTTTCAAGTGCGAAAACCTGCAGACCGGAGGAGCCTTCAAATTTCGCGGCGCCATGAACGTGCTGCTGCAGCTCGATCCGGCGCGCACGCCATTGGTGGTCACACATTCATCGGGAAATCACGGCAATGCGCTCGCATTGGCGGCGCGTGCGCGTGGCATGCGAGCCATCGTCGTCATTCCACGGGATTCGGCGCGCTCAAAAATTGCCGCCATCGAAGCTGCCGGCGCACGCGTCGAGCTGTGCGATCCGGGATTGCCGGCGCGCGAAAAACGACTCGCGGAGATCCTCGCGGTGGAACACGGCGAGCTCGTGCATCCATTCGATGACGAGCGAATCATCGCTGGGCAGGGGACCGCCGCGCTCGAATTGCTGGCGGAAATCCCGGCGCTCGATGTCATCAGCACGCCGATCGGTGGCGGCGGCCTCATCGGTGGAACGGCCCTGGCGGCGAAGGCGACCGCGCCGGCAATCCGTGTCGTGGCCGCGGAACCGGAGCAAGCCGATGACGCATATCAATCGTTCCGAAGTGGAGAACGCCGCTCGGTCGTCGCGCCGAAGACGATCGCGGACGGATTGCGGGGCTCGATCGGCGTGCGCAACTTCGAGCTGTTGCGCCGCCTGGTCGACGACGTGGTGACGGTGAGCGAAGCGGAGATCGTCGCGGCGATGCGCATCGTGCTCGCGGACTTCAAACTGCTGATCGAGCCGTCGTCTGCAGTGCCCGTCGCGGCGCTCATCGCTGGAAAGACCTGCCGGCCAGGCGAGCGGGTCGGCCTCGTGATCTCGGGTGGCAACATCGATCTCGACCTGTGCCCCTTCCTGCGCGGCGAACGGCTTCCATGACGGGGGCCGATGTAAAAAATACTTTACATCTGCCCGCTCCGGAATGTAACCTAAACCTTACATTCCGGAGACACTTCTTATGGCGTCTGTATCGCGGTTGGCTTGGGCTCTGTTGGCGTTGGCACTCTTTGGCGCCACAGCCTCGTTGTTCGGTCCAGCGGGGCTCTGGTGGGGTCTGGAAGTCGGATCCGCCGGAACGGCGCTGTTCGGTTTTGCGCTGTGGGCAGGGGCATGGCTGCTGGCGAAACACCCCGACCGGGTATTTTCCTCGGAGTGGCCAATCGCCGAACGACGCGCCTGGGCCGGGCTGCTTTTCGTCCTGCTGATCTTTCTGAATTTCTCGCGCTTCATGTGGGCTCTTGGCCAGCAGGACGCACCGCAGACTATCGGCGAGATGCCGACGCGGCACTTCACCTTCAATATCTTCTGTCTGCTCATTTCGTGGGTGGTGGTTTCGAAAACCATCGGCGCTGATCCGGCGAATACGGTGGATTTCGACGAACGCGACCGGAGGATTCAGCGTGCGGCGGATCGTGCGAGTGACCTGACGTTCACGCTGCTCGCGATTGGCTGCATTGGCCTGCTGATCGCCTTGCCGGCGCAGCGGCTCACGTGGTGGCTGGCGCCGCTGATCGCCGCGCAAGTCCTCATCGGCATGCTGATCGTGAAGGCGTTGAGCGAATACGCCTACCTGGTCGTGTCTTACGTGCGGGAGCGTGATTGAACGCCTCGGTGATCACCAACCAGATCCGGCGCTGGCGCGTCGAACGCGTCGACATGACGCAGGCGGAACTTGCGCGACTCTGCGGCGTCACACGTCAGACCATCATAGCGCTCGAAGCGGGGAAATATTCACCGTCGCTCGAGCTCGCGTTCAAGCTCGCTCGCTCGCTCGGTCGCGATCTCGATGACGTTTTTCGCTACGAAGAAAAAAAATAGCGTCGCGCGACGCGCGTCACGTTCACTTGGCTTGAGAATTGCGTCTTGAATGATCGCGATGGTCCGCTATATTCGGACTCAATGTTAAGTGACGTGTTATCCATCGTTTCCTGGCGCTCGCGCCCGCGCAGTTTCGTCGCCCTCATGTCGCTGTACGAGAGCAACTACCTGCGCCTCGCGCAGCTGGCCGGTGATTTGAAGACGCTGGCCGACGTGCGCGTGTCGCGCGTGCCGGAAGACTGTGATTTGCGTCTCACCGTGGGTGAACGCTCCCCGTACACCACGAGCTTCGATCTCACCTATCTTTTCCAGGACATCGACGGCCTGACAACCTATCCCGACATGCGCGTGCGCGTGTATCACGACGCCAGACTCGTGGAAGCCCAGGAATGGGCATCGCAGCACGAGCACGAGGCATTGCGCCGCCTGCGGGGCGTGGCGGAGCGTGAACTGGATCAGCGTTGGGCGCGGAATACGATGTTAAATAAGTGGCTGGAATACTGCATCGATCGTGGCCACGGGTTTCGCGCCTAACTGACGCCGACCCCGCGCCGCGCAGGGGTCTATGAAAGCGCTGAAGACTTTTGGTTTTCTCGGCGGCGGCAATGGCGCCACGGAAACGCCGCCCGAAGACGGGCGCGTCGTCGAGCTGTTCCGCAGCCGCGCGGAGCTGCGCAAACAGCACGACGAGCTGGGCGCGGAGATGCAGCGCCTGCGCGATCGCCTCAAACAGCAGGAAGCGGCCACCGGCCGCGTGCAGGAAATGTTCGAATCGCTCGAGAAGCGACTCGAATCCGCGGACACCGGTCTATCTACCCTGGTTTTCTACCACCTGCGGTCGCTGTGGGGCGACGGGCGCGAAATCGTCGGCCTGCTGGTCGAGGACCTCGCCGCCAAGCAGGACGAGCGCGAACGCAAGGCCTGGGCGCTCGAGGGCAATCGAAAACAGTTTCAGCAGCGCCAGGCAGCCGAGCAACAGCTTCGGCAGGCCGAGTCGCTGATGGTCGCGGCGCGCCAGCAGCTGGCCGGCTTCGATGCACGGCTCGCCAAGCTCAACAAGTGGTGGCATCGTTGGCAACGACCGAAGCTGGCTGCGCAGCGGCCGGCACTGCAGGCGGCGGCGGACGCCGCCGAGGGCGCATTGCACGGTGCGCGAGCGCGGTGTGAAAAAATCGAGAATGCGGGGGCGGGCGATTTTCCCGGCATTTCGGTCGAATCAAAGCGCGCGATCAATCTCGCGGCCATCGCCTGCGCCGAGGTGTTGTGCCTGCGCCTGGCGCGCACCTCGCTGGTGGCATCGGCGCGCGCTGCCATGTCGAAACGCGAGTCGCTCGAATATTACGGTGACCTCGCTACCTGTGTTTCCGTCATGAGCGACATCGTGAAGGCGCGAAATCTGCTCAAGCAGCGCGGCGGCATCACGCAGGAAGTTGCGCAGCGCGCCGAGCGCCTGCGCTCCACGGCAACCTATCTCGGCGATTTCGAAACCGTGCCGATTCCCGAATCCTGCGGGGTGTCCGAGGGCGACGTGCTGGCGCATGGCTCGCAGGGCGTGTCGGCCGCCAGGTTGCCCAACGTGCTCGCCGAGGACACCTGGGACCTCTTCAAGGTTCTCCTGCGGTAATCAGCCCGGGGCTTTGGTCTCACTGCGTACGGTGCGCGCCGGCACTGCATGAGTCGGGCGTGCGCCGGTCACCATGTCGGTCATGACTTCGGTGGCCTGATCGAGCACCGTGTCCGGGAATTTCGCATCCGCCAGCTCCTCGGAGTTCTTGAGCGGCGGCAGCTTCTGCGCTGCACGGCGCGCATTCTCACGGCTCAGCCGTTCGCGATCGAGACGTTCCCGCTCATCCTTGCGCTGCTGCAGGTTGAGCGACAGCGAAGTCTGCTTGCGCATGACGTCGGCGGCGGCGAGATCGGCCACCAGCCATCGGTAGTCAGGGTCGCGGTCGGCTCGCGTCTTTTCCTCGGTCGCGAGCACCGCGATGTTCGGCTGCTGCGCCTTGCCTTCACTGCGGAACGGCACTCCGGGAATGCGATCCCACGGCAGGGCGCCTTCGAGCGCGCTTTCGCCGAACTCTTCGAGGTCGATCTGCGAAGGCAGCGCGACGTCGGGTTCGACACCACGGTGCTGCGTACTCTCGCCGGTGACGCGGTAGAACTTGCCGATGGTGACCGTGAGCTGTCCGTTGACCGGCTTCGGCGACCAGCGGTCGAGCGGCACGAGGTTCTGTACCGTGCCCTTGCCGAAGGTACGCTGGCCGAGAATCGTGGCGCGATGGTAGTCCTGGAGCGCGCCCGCGAAGATTTCCGAGGCGGAGGCGCTGAAGCGATCGACGAGAACCGCGAGCGGGCCCGAGTAGGCGACGCCGGATTCGGGATCGTCCTGCACCTCGAGCTCTCCGGTCGTGACCTTGAGCTGCACTACCGGGCCCTTGTCGATGAACAGGCCGGTCAGCGCGGTGGCTTCCGGTAGATAGCCGCCGCCGTTGCCGCGCAGATCGAGCACCAGGCCGTCGATCTTCTCGGCCTTCAGTTCGTTGATGAGGCGGCGCACGTCACGCGTGGTGCTGCGGAATTCCTTGTCGCCGGAATTCTGCGCTTCGACGTCCTGGTAGAACGCCGGCACGTTGATGATGCCGACGCGATATTCCTTGTCGCCGCGCTTGATGGTGCGCAGCTCTTTCTGCGCGGCCTGCGCTTCCAGCGTGACCTTGTTGCGCGTGAATTCGAGAGTCTTCTCGGGCGTGCCGGGAGCGGCGCTGGCGGGCAACACCTGCAACCGCACTTGTGTACCGGCGCGGCCCCGGATCAGCTGCACTACGTCGTCGATGCGCCAGCCGAGCACGTCGGTCACCGGGCCTTCCTTGCCCTGACCGACACCGGTGATGCGATCCTTGACCGACAGGGTCCCGGCCACCGCGGCCGGACCGCCTTCGATGACGTTCATGATCGTCACGTAGTCATCGACGAGCTGCAGCGACGCGCCGATGCCGTCGTAGTTGAGGCTCATCTGGATGCGGTATTCCTCGGAGCTGCGCGGTGAGAAATAGCTCGAGTGCGGATCGTAGGCGCGCGCGTAGGAATTCATGAGCGACTCGAACACGTCGTCGGCGCTCACCTGGTCGATGCGCTTCAGCGTGGTCTCGTAACGCTTCTTGAGGAGCTTGGACGCTTCATCCCAGCTCTTGCCGGTGAGCAGCAACGAAAGGCCATCGTTCTTGACGCGCTTGCGCCAGAACTCGTCGAGCTCGGCGGGCGATGCGGCCCAGGGGGATTTTTCGCGGTTGAATTCGAAAGTCTCGTTCAAGGTCCAGTCCGGTTCCTTGTCGAGCTGCGTGATGGCGAACTTGATGCGTTCGCGGTTGCGCTGCTGGAATCGCGCGAAGATCGCGAACGCCGGATCGACATCGCCGCTGCGGATCATGTCGTCGAAGCGCAATTTGTATTGCTCGAATTCCGCGACATCCGTGGCGAGCAGGCTGGTGTGCTGACTGTCGATGCTTTCGAGGTATCGCGTGTACACGATGGCGGACAGCCGGTCGTCGAGCTTGTTGCCGCTGTAGTGCATGCCCTCGAGCATGGAGCCGACGCGGCGCGCCACCGAGCGGTGACGCTCGCTCGGAACCACCGAGCCTGCGGGCAGTGTATTCGCCGGCGCCTGGGCGGAGCCGGTGAGCACGAGAAGGGCGGCCAGCATCGAAGGAGCAAGCCAGCGGGAGGAGCGGGTGAACGATGAATTCATGCGGCGGGGTGTCTCAAGCTTCGGGACGGTCCGTACAATTCAACACTAAGGCCGTACGGCGGCCTGCTCAAGTGGCATCTCCCCAAACTTAAGGTCTTCCATGCGTCCTTTGGTCGTTCTGATTGGAATCGTGATGGGTTCGACAGTCTCAATTGCGGTCGCGCTGCTGCTGACCGGCGTGGTTTTTCTGCTGATTCCCGAATTCGGCGCTCGCCTGGTCGAGGAGAGGACTCCGCTGCTGGTGGCCTGTGGCCTCTCGGTGGTACTCGCAGCAAGTGCCTCGGCGAGTTTCTACGGTGAGCTGCGCTCGCGTTCCTGGCGATATGCCGCTCATGGCGCGCTGCTGGTGATGCTTGCGTTTGCCCTGTGGACTTATTGGCCGAAAACATGAGAGGCAACCGCATGAAGAGATTCGAGCGCGCGCTCGCCCACTTGGTTCCAGCTCTTCTCGCCGGATTCGCAATTCCGGCCCTGGCGGCCCCGAAGCCGACCCCGATCGACGAAGGCTTTTATCGAACGCACATCGCGCGGCTCGCCGCAGACGAATTTGAAGGCAGGAAGCCGGGCACCACGGCCGAAAAGCGCACGCTTGACTACCTGGAGGCCGAATTCCGCAAGTTAGGCCTGCAGCCGGGCAATGGCGGGAGTTTCCTGCAGGAAGTCCCGATGGTGGAAATCACGGCGGGCGCGGATACCTCGCTCTCATTCACCACCGCTGGCACCGCGTCAGACCTGAAATTCCGCGAGGACATGGTCATCTGGACCAAGCGAGTGAAGGAAGGCGAGACCATCGACCAAAGTCCAATCGTGTTTGTCGGACATGGCGTCACGGCGCCCGAATACGCGTGGGACGACTACGCCGGTATCGACATGCATGGCAAGACCGCACTGATCCTCATCAACGATCCGGGATTTGCAACCGACGATCCGACCTTGTTTCGCGGCCGGGCAATGACCTACTACGGACGCTGGACCTACAAGTTCGAGGAAGCAGCAAGGCGAGGCGCGTCCGGGGCGATCATCATTCATCAGACAGCGCCCGCGGCCTACGGATGGGAGACGGTGGTGAACAGCTGGTCGACGCCGCAGCTCGATCATTCGACGGCGGACGACAATGCGACACGCGTGGCCATCGAGGGCTGGATCACCGAGGCGGCCGCCGAGCATCTGTTCGTCGCCAACGGCTCGACGCTCGCTGATGCCGTAAGACGCGCCAACACGCGCGGCTTTCGCGCCGAGCCGTTGCGAAGCACGGCGAGCGCGAAGGTGCACAACGCGATCCGTCGCGCCACTTCGCACAACCTTGCCGCGGTGCTGCGCGGATCCAGGCGCCCCGATGAATACCTCGTCTACGTGGCGCACTGGGATCATCTCGGCGTGCTCACGGGCTGCTCCGGCGATTGCATCCTCAATGGCGCCGTGGACAACGCCACGGGTACATCCGGCTTGCTGACTATCGCCAAGGCGTTCGCCGAAGCCCGCAGGAAGCCCGGACGCTCGATCGTGTTTCTCTCGGTGACTCTCGAGGAATCAGGCCTGCTGGGTTCGGCGTATTACGTCGACAATCCGCTGTTCCCGCTCGCCCGGACTGTGGCGGCGTTCAACATGGACGCCATTTATTTCGGCGGTCCGACGCGCGATGTCTCGGTGGTGAACCTCGGCGCCTCCGAGCTCGAAACCTATCTGTCGGCGGCGGCGCGCGCGCAAGGGCGAGTGCTCAAGGGCGAGCCGAATCCGGAGAAGGGCACGTTTTTCCGTTCAGACCAGTTCAGCTTCGCCAAGCGCGGCGTGCCGGCTCTCTACATCAAGACCGGCATCGACGACCGCGAACACGGCGCGGCGTGGGGTCAGAGGCAGCTCGATGAGTACATCGCGAGGCGCTATCACAAAGCGGGCGATGAATATTCGTCCGCGGCGGACTTGCGCGCCGGGGTCGACGACTTGTCGCTGTTGTATGCGATCGGCGTGAAGCTTGCCGGAGAAAAGACCTTTCCGAACTGGAATCCGGACAGTGAGTTTCGCGCTGCCCGCGATCTCAGCCGAGCGGGCGCCCGGTAGTCGGTCAGCGGCGCTCGCGTCGGTTTTTCCACGCTTCGCGCGCGGCCTTGCCCTGCGTGCTGTTGTAGGGGTCGCAACCCTGCGATTCGGTGGTCGGGAACAGGAAGTCTCCTAACAAGGTGACCTTCATGTCCTGGCTCTTTTTCGGCTCCCGAATCGGCTCCTGTTCGCGCTGGCGGTGCCGCGCGCGCTCTTCGGCCTTCAGGTCCGCGAGGTAGTACTCGCTCATGGGTTTCGTCCTCCGAGGCCAGTGTCGCCGAACTGCGTCACAATTTCGGGTACCGGCATGGGGCATCGCTGGAGAATTCGTGAACCAATTCACGTTTTCCCAGCGGAGGTTTTACTTATATCTTGCGAAGGATGAGCCGGAAGATCCGGAAGAGACTCAGGAAGACGAACGGTCCGCACACGGCAATCCAGCAACTCGGGCGCGGTTCGACCAGGCCCTTGTAGAAGTCGAAGTACAACGCAAACAGCCCGCCGTTCGCATAGGGCTTGAGGATGTAGTAACCCGGGAGATAGATGAGCGCCGGCATCAACAACAGGCCGAACAACACGGCCAGCCCGAGCGTCATCAATTCGAATTTGAACCGCGGCAGCGAAAAGTAAAAGTCGCGCGCGCGCGCAAACCAGTTCAACAAAGTGGCCATCGCCCCCGTAGTTCCGCCGGTCGGCGGGAAAGCGCGGGCATAATAGCGCATGAGCAAAATCCGGGCGGCGGTGATCGGTGTCGGCTATCTGGGCCGCTTTCATGCCCAGAAGTACGCGCAGTTGTCGGAATGCGAGCTGTTGGCCGTGGTCGACGGGCGCGAAGAAGTGCGCAAAGCGGTCGCGGGCGAAGTGGGCGCGCAGGCAGTCGCCAACTACCGCGATCTGCTCGGGAAGGTGGATGCAGTCAGCGTCGCGACGCCCACCCCGGCGCACTTCGAGATTGCCGATGCATTCCTCGCCGCTGGCGCGCATGTGCTGGTCGAAAAGCCGATCACCGAGACTCCCGACCAGGCGAAGACGCTGATCGCGCAGGCGGCGAAGTTCGGCAGGATCCTGCAGGTCGGGCACCTGGAGCGATTCAACGCAGCGGTGCTGGCTGCCGAGCCCTATCTAAGCTCACCGCGTTTCATGGAGTGCGTCCGGCTCGCGCCCTACAAGGAACGCGGTACCGACGTGAACGTGGTGCTCGATCTCATGATCCACGACATCGATCTGGTGCAGTCGCTGGCCGGCAGCGAAATCGTGAGCATCGACGCCATTGGCACGCCGGTGTTCTCGGGCGAAATCGACATCGCCAATGCGCGGATTCGCTTCGCCAACGGCTGCGTTGCCAACACCACGGCGAGCCGCGTGAGCCTCAAGACGGAACGCAAGCTCCGAATCTTCGAAGACGCCGCCTACATTTCCCTCGATCTGCAGCAGAAAATTCTGACGCTGATTCGGAAGCGCGACGGCATCCCGCAGCCGGGGCAGCTGCCAGTGACCATCGAGGAAGCGAACCTCGAACAGGGCGACGCCCTCAAGAGTGAAATCGAGTCGTTCCTCGATTGCATCAGGAACAACAAACGGCCAATCGTGTCAGGTGAAGATGGGCTGCGCGCGCTCGAGACCGCCATCCGGATCACCGATCAGGTTCATGCAAACCTGGAGGCGACCCGCGGCAAGGCTTGAACGCGCGCGCGGCGCACCTACATATGCCGCATGAACACACCGATTCGACCGCTCAATGACGTGCGACGAACGCTCGACATCGATCTAGTCGCCGATTTCACCTGCCCATGGTCGTGGCTCGGCATGGCACAGCTCACGCGCGCGCTCGCCAACCTCTCGGGCGACGTCGAGACGCGTCTTCGGTGGCATCCCTATCGCATGGCGCCGCTGAACAACAATGCCGCTCCGCGCAGTTTCCACGACTACCTGGCGGAGCGTCTGCCGCAAGGCATCAGCGTGCCCTTCGCGGAGAAGAGCCTGGCGGAAGCGGGCCGTGAGCTCGGACTCGAATTCAACTTCGAGAAGCTCGGGCCACTGCCGAGCACCGCCGAAGCGCATCGCCTGGTTCAGCTCGCCTCCAATGATGGCCGGCACGCAAATCTGGCCGCGGCAATCTTCCGCGCGTATTTCGAACGCGGCGCGGACATCGGCGATGTAGCCGTGCTGGCGCAGATCGGCGCCGAGGCGGGGCTCGATGAGCAAACGCTGCGGACATTCCGCGAGACCCGCGAAGGCGAGACCGTGCTCGCGGGCAGCGAGGAGCGCTTGCGTGGGTTCGGCGTGCGTACCGTGCCCAATCTGTTGTTTGGCGGTCGCGTGCTGGTGCCGGGCACCGTGAATGTGGCCACTTACGTGCACGCGCTCGACCAGGCGCTGTTTCCGGAGCATGAAGACTCCTCGAGCGAAGGCGAGCAGAAGCAGAAGCCGACGCTTCACTGAACTGCACAGGCAGTCGCCGTTATGGCGGCTGCCTGCGTAGCGCGTTACCTTACGGCCGCATGTCGCAGGCCGAACTCAAGACCGATTTACGCGCCATCGTTGGCGAGCAGGGCATGCTCGAGGGCCCAGCCGTGCGCGAGCGCGCCGCAACGCTGTGGCACGGGCGCGTGGATTCCGAGCTGCTGGTGCGGCCACGCAATACGGAGCAGGTGTCGGCGGTGTTGAAGATCTGCCATGCGCGCGGGCAACCCGTGGTCACGCACGGTGGGCTCACCGGCCTCGTGAATGGCGCCGACGCGGACGCGCGCGATCTCGTTTTGTCGCTTGAATCGATGAATGGCATCGAGCGCATCGACGTCGCGGGGCGAACCTTGCGCGCCCAGGCCGGCGCCAAACTCGGGCAGGTGCAACGCGCGGCCGAAGAACAAGGCATGGTGTTTCCGCTCGATCTGGGTGCGCGCGACAGCGCGACTGTCGGCGGAAACATCTCGACCAACGCCGGCGGCCTGCGCGTGCTGCGTTACGGGATGATGCGCAACCTCGTGCTCGGCATCGAAGCGGTCCTCGCTGACGGTACGATACTCACCTCGCTCAACCGCATGCTCAAGAACAACGCCGGCTATGACCTGAAGCAGCTGTTCATCGGCAGCGAGGGCACGCTCGGCGTGGTCACGCGCGCCGAACTGCGGCTGGTGTCGCGCACCCGCAGCCAGGAGACCATGCTGGCAGCGTTGCCGAATTTCGACGCATTGACTGAATTGTTAGGCCGCCTGGACTCGGGCCTCGGCGGCCAGCTCGCGGCGTTCGAGGCGTTGTGGGGCAACTATTACGACTACAACACGGCGCCGCCGGCGCAGAACAGCGCACCGCTGGCGCGCGGCGCGCCTTTCTACGCCATCGCCGAGACACTCGGCGGCGACCCTGAGCACGACCGCGCGCAACTCGAGAGCGTGCTCGGGCGGGCGCTCGAAGACGGTGTACTCACCGACGTCACCATCGCGAGCTCGGAAACCGAGCGCCGCGCCATCTGGAACATCCGCGAAGACGTGTGGCAGGTGAAGAACATTGCACCGCTGCTCACTTTCGATGTGAGCCTGCCCATCGAGAACATGAAGGAGTATGTGCGCGAGGTGAATGAATCCGTGCACGCCTTCGCAGGCTCGAACCGCTCGTTCGTCTTTGGACACATGGCCGACGGCAACCTGCACCTGGTGATCGCCGCCGGTGACGATGCGGCCACGCGCGCGAAGGTGGAAGACATGGTGTACCGTCCGCTCGCCGCCATCGGTGGCTCGGTGTCGGCGGAGCACGGCATCGGCCTGGAAAAGCGTGCCTATCTACCGCTGTCGCGCAGCGCCGCCGAGATCTCCACCATGCGGTTGCTCAAGCAGGCGCTCGATCCCAAAGGCATTCTCAATCCTGGCAAGGTGTTCGCATGAGCGCTCCCGCGCATCTGCATCGTCCGAAACGTGAAGTCGTGGTCGCGGCGATGCAGTTCGCCTGTGGCTGGGATGTCGAGGCGAACATCGCGGTCGCCGAGAAGCTGGTGCGCCAGGCCGCCAAGCAGGGTGCGCACATCATCCTGATCCAGGAATTGTTCGAGACACCGTACTTCTGCATCGAGCAGGATTCGCGGCACCTGCGCATTGCCACGACGGTTGCCGAAAACCGCGCCATCGCGCACTTCACGAAGATCGCGCGCGAGCTCGACGTCGTGCTGCCCATCAGCTTCTTCGAGAAGGCCAACAACTCGTATTTCAATTCCATCGCCATTCTCGACGCCGACGGCACCAACCTCGGTGTCTATCGCAAGGCGCACATCCCGAACGGCCCGGGCTACCAGGAGAAGAACTACTTCAGCCCGGGCGACACCGGGTTCAAGGTGTGGAACACGAAGTACGCGCGTATCGGCGTCGGCATTTGCTGGGACCAATGGTTTCCGGAGTGCGCGCGCGTCATGGCGCTCATGGGAGCGGAGTTGTTGTTCTACCCGACCGCCATCGGCAGCGAACCGCCGCCGGCGCTGCCCGTGAATTCCCGCGACCACTGGCAGCGCACGCAGCAGGGGCACGCCGCCGCCAACCTAACGCCGGTCATCGTCTCGAACCGCATTGGCACCGAGCGCGCGCTGCAGGATCCGGAAGGGCTCTACATCAAGTTCTACGGCTCGAGCTTCATCGCCGATTCGACCGGGGCGAAGATCGCCGAGGCCGGCGAAGAGGGCGAGGCCGTACTCACCGCGAAATTCGATCTCGCGGCTAACGCCGAGCTGCGCAACAACTGGTTCGTGTTCCGCGACCGGCGGCCGGAGCTGTACGGCGCGCTGACTACCTACGACGGTTCCACACAATCCGCGCATGGAGGCAGGAATGGTCGGCAAAGCTGAGGAAATTGCGGAGATCGACGCGCTGTTCGCGCAGGCGGATCAGGACAACGACGGGCAGATCAACTTCACCGAGTTCAAGGCGCTGGTGCGCGAGCTCGATGCCGGCATGTCCGAGGCGGAGTTGCGAATCGGATTCACCGAGACCGATACGAACCAGAACAGCCGCATCAACATCGATGAATTCCGCGCGTGGTGGTTGAGCTCCTGAAGCGGCCCATTAGTCCGACTTCTCGCACCAGTACTGCAGCTCGCTGCTCTTGCTGGGCTCGTACACGTAGTTGAAGCCGGTGAAGCCCCATGCGGCGGCGTTCTTGATGGCGACCGGATACTTCGCCTGGTGCACCAGCACGGATTCTCCGCTCGAAGTCGCGTACACGTAGACGCTGATCGCGGAAAGATCGGCGGGCGAAGTCACGTACGCGACCTTGAATTCGAAGTAGCGCCCGATCTTCTGGCCCTTCACCGAGTAAGGGTCGTCAGTGGGTCGCGCGAGCACCGGGAAATTCTCGCCGCCGTAAATGATGTGGCAGCTCACCGAGTCCGCGGCCGCGGGCGCCGCGAGGCAGGCGGCTAACAACCAGGCGTGCTTCACTTGCATTGGCGCACCTCGTCGCTGCGCGCGTCGCCACAGGGGCTCGAGGCGCCGGGATCCAGTCGTGGCACGCCATTGGCCGCGAGCCGTACGACGCGCGTGCGCCACTCCGTGACACCCGCCTTGCCGACACGTGCTTCCAGCATCCAGCCGGTGGTGGTGGCTTCGGTGTCGAACCCGTTGAACAGGAAATTACCGAGACTGTAGACGATGGGCTTGCCGTGGTAGCTCTCGGCCCCCTGCGTGACGTGTGGATGGGACCCGACGACCAGGTCGGCGCCCGCATCGAGCATGAGGCGCGCGAACATGCGCTGGCGCTCGCTCGGAGTGCCTTCGTCTTCCCATCCCCAGTGCATGAAGGGAATGACGAGGTCCGCGTGATACTTGACGCGCGCGTCACGAATGTCGCGCAGCACGTGTTCGTCCTCGCCGCTCCAGGCAACCCCCGAGGTCGACGCGCCGGCTTCGAACGAACGGGGCTTGAATTCCACGTAGCCGAGGAATGCGATGCGCAATCCGTTGCGCTCCACGATCCAGGGCTCATGAGCCCGGGCGAGATCGCGGCCGCCGCCAAACCAGGGCAGGCGCGCGGCTTCCAACAATCCGAGCTGTTCGGCGAAGGCCTGCTTGCCGAAGTCACCGGAGTGATTGTTCGCGACGCTGACGCCGTCGAAGTATTTCTGGATCGCGGGGATGGTGCGCGGGTGCGCGCGGAAAGTGAACGGCTTGACCTCCGCCGTGCCGCCGGTGGCGATCACGCATTCGAGATTGGCGATGCGCAAACGTTTCGCACCGAGGTATTTCGCCAGTCCCGCGAACGGGTCGGTACCCGCTTCGATCAGTGCACCGGGTTCTTCCGCCACCATCACGTCGCCCACGAACGTGAGGTCGACGAACGCGTCTTTGGCGAACGCGCCGCGTTCGTTCAGGATGCACAGCAGGAATGCGAGGGCGAACGCGCGGAATCTGTTCACCGCATGAGGTTGATACATCGGCCGATTGATGCTCGCTCGCGGGAGCCGGAACTCCCGCGAAATTGGTGGAGGCGGCGGGAATTGAACCCGCGTCCGCAAGCGTTAGACGTAAGACTCTACGTACGTAGCTGCTTCTTTGTTTTCTCGCCTCACGCTACCCGAAGAGCAGGGAAAACGCTCAGCCAGCGACTGTGACTCTTAACGATTCCGCCAGTAGCACACGGAAACGCGATCCTATGAGCGCTACCCCAGATTCAGCGGCATAGGCACCAACTGGTCTGAGGGCAACCGCGATTAGGCGGCTAGTGCGTAGTTGTCGTCGTTGGCAACTATGAAGTGCAAAGTTTTTAACGAGGGCCATGCGCCTCGGTACGCCTCTTACGGTTCACTACCCACGTCGAAACCGGTCGCCCCCGTAAAGGAGATGGCAGCATACATGCGGGCCGGGCGGCCGTCTGCAAGAGTTTGGCTCAGCGGCCCCGCATCACGCGGGCCTTGTCGCGCTGCCAGTCGCGGTCCTTTTCGGTGGCGCGCTTGTCGTGCTGCTTCTTGCCCTTGGCGAGGCCGATTTCGAGCTTGGCACGGCCATCCTTCCAGTGAAGATCGAGGGGCACGAGGGTGTAGCCCTTGCGTTCCACGCTGCCAACGAGGCGCGACAGCTCGGACTTGTTGAGCAATAGTTTGCGCGTGCGCATTGGCTCGGGCACGAGATGCGTGGAGGCGGTCTTGAGCGGCGTGATGTTTGCGCCAAACAGGAATGCCTCGCCTTCCTTGAGATACACGTAGGCCTCGGCCACCTGCGCCTTGCCGGCGCGCATGGATTTGACTTCCCAGCCCTGAAGAACGAGCCCGGCTTCGAGCCGTTCTTCGATGAAGTAGTCATAGCGCGCCCGGCGATTCTCGGCGATGACTCGCGCGGGCTCCTTCCGGTCGGGCTTGCTCTTGGCTGGCTTGTTGTCTGTCTTGGTCATGGCGCAACTGCTGGCGGGCATTGTACCCGCGCGACCCTCGTTTAATTTAAATTGGCGCCATGCGTGAAGTGAAACGGTCTGCGTTGATCGCGGAGTCGCCGGCGCGAATGTATGCGCTCATCAATGACATCGAGCGGTATCCGGAGTTCGTGCCCTGGTGCGCGGCCGCGCGCGTCGATTCGCGCAAGGAGTCCGAGGTGGTGGCGACGCTCAATATCAAGCGCGGCCCGCTGCGCGCCGAGTTCACCACGCGCAACCTGCTCGAGCCCGACAAGCGCGTGCTGATGCAGTTCGTCAGCGGACCCTTCCGCGTGCTCGAGGGCTTGTGGACATTGACGCCTCTCGGCGATCTCGGGTGCCGCGTCGAGCTCGAGATGCGATTCGAGTTCGCCAACCGCCTGGCCGGTACCTTGTTCGAGTCGCTGTTCGAGGATACGGCTGCCTCGCTGGTCGACGCATTCGTCAAGCGCGCCCGCGATACGAAGACTAGCTAGAGACATCCACGGTGAAGCATTGCACTGTTGTGTTTGCCACGCCGGAGCGGCAGTGGTTGTGGCAGGTGGTGCTGCCCGACGGCGCGACCGTGGCCGAGGCACTGACCCAGGCTCGCGATCAGGCGAGTGCCCAGGCACTGGAAATCGAAGTTCCGTGGGGCTCCGACGTGGGAATTTTCGGTGAACTGTGTGACGCGTCCGCGGTGCCGCGCGACGGCGATCGGATCGAGCTCTACCGGCCGCTCAAGTCGGACCCGAAGGAGTCCCGGCGGGCGCGGGAACGGGCTCGGAGGGCGGCACAGGATCGGGCTTCTGATCGGAAGCGCTAGGTGCCGGTTCGCTGGCCGGTTTGTCGCGAGAGAAGTGACGCTTCCAGAAGCCCTGTTTGCGGTTGTTCTTGGTGTCGGCCATCGCCTTGCGAAGATCGCGATCGAGCTGATCGAGATCTGCCTGCGTAGGAACACCCAGGTTTTCGAAGCGCTGCACCTTGTCGTCCGCGAAGTAGACAGTCAGCCGGCGCTTGAGCGGCTCCTTGAATTTCTGCGAACTGAAGAAGTAGTAGTAGTCCCAGCGATCTTCATTGAAAGCGACGGGCACCATCGGCGTGCCGAGCAGGAACCGCACCTGGCTGCGCGTCATGCCTTCCTTGAGCTGCGAGACCGAGTCGGCGACGAGGTAGTTGCCCTGCTGAATGTTCATCTTGTAAACACAGCCGGAAGCGAGGAGCGCGCCAACGGCGAGCAAAATTGTGGGTAGTGCAAGGCGTTTCATGGTGGCGCATCATACCGCATCATTTTCTGGAGACTGCTGGCTTGGAAAGCAAAGATCTGCGCAAGGCCGGACTGAAGGTCACGGGACCCAGGCTGAAGATCCTCGAGATTCTCGAGGGCAGCCCGACCCGTCATATGTCGGCCGAGGGCATCTACAAGCGATTGATCGAGTCGAACGAGGACATCGGCCTCGCGACGGTATATCGCGTGCTCACGCAGTTCCAGGCCGCCGGGCTGGTGTCGCGGCATCATTTTGAAGACGGCATGGCCGTGTTCGAGCTCAACCAGGGAACGCATCACGATCATATCGTGTGTCTGGACTGCGGCCGCGTGGAAGAGTTCATCGACGAGTCGATTGAAGAGCGCCAGGAAGAGATCGCCACCCGCCTGGGCTACGAGTTACGCGACCACGCCATGACGCTGTATGGTCATTGCCGCAAGCCGGGTTGCCCGTCCGCGAAAGTCGCCACCAAGCCCCACAAGATCAGCTGATTTCGGTCTGGGCGAAAGCCCCGGGTGTCAGGCCTTGCGCTTGGCGCCGCGCGCTTTCTGCGGCGCTCCGCCGGCCATCTGCAACATCTCGCGCGCGTGCTCACGCGCTTTGCCGGTGACTTCCATGCCACCTAACATGCGCGCGAGTTCCTCGGCGCGTTCGTCCATGGTGAGCTCGGAGATGGTGGTGCGCGTGGTCTTGCCGTCGGTCAGCTTCGCGACGCGCAGATGATGATGGCCCTGGCTCGCCACTTGCGGCAGGTGAGTCACGCACAGCGCCTGCCCCGAGAACCCGAGCGCCTTGAGCTCGCGGCCGACGATTTCGGCCACGGCACCGCCGACGCCCGAATCCACCTCGTCGAACACCATGCAACGCGCGTCCTGCGCGGCGCAGGCGACTTGCACCGCCAGCGACAGACGCGCCAGCTCCCCGCCCGACGCCACCTTGGCCAAGGGTCGCAATGGCTGGCCTGGATTGGCGGTGACCCGGAATTCCACGGCATCGAATCCATGTGCGGCGGGTTCGCCGTTGGGTTGATTGATGTCGATGAGGAAACGGCCGCCGGCCATGCCGAGTGTCTGCATGCGGGCGGTTATGTCCTTCGATAGCGCGCGAGCCGAGGTCTGCCGTCCGGCCGACAGTTGCGTGGCCAACTTGCGGTAGGCCTCGAGCGCCTCTGTCTGGGCCTTCTTGATCAGGGTCAGATTGTTGTCGGCGGTGTCGAGCTCGGCGAGTTCCTGCTCGAGCACGGCGGCGCGACCGGCAAGTTCCGAGGTTTGCACGCGATGCTTGCGGCTGAGTTCCTCGACCGCGGCGAGCCGGCGCTCCACTTCTTCCTGGCGCGCAGGATCGATGTCGAGCGTTTCGAGATAGCGCGACAACTCTCGTGCCGCTTCGCGGATCTGGATAGTGGCTTCATCCACCATCGGGATGACCTTGGCGAGACGTTGATCGACGCTCGACAGCGTTTTGATGCCGGCCAGCGCGCGCGATGCTGTGGCGTGTGCGTTGCCTTCATCGGAGTCGTACAACAGCCCGACCGCGGCCTGGGCCGCTTCGGCCAGGCGGCCCCGATTCGAATGGCGAGTGCGCTCTTCGGTGAGTTGGGCGACTTCACCCTCCTTGAGGTCGAGCGCCTTGAGCTCGCTCACCTGGAACCTGAGCAATTCGAGGCGCGAATCGCGGTTCTGCGCCTTGCCTTCGAGCTCGGCAGCGCGATTGACGAGCGCGATCCAGACTTTGTGAGCTTCGCGCACCAAATTCGCGAGCTCGAGGTTGTCGCCGAAGTCGTCGAGAAGTTCGCGCTGGGCATTGGCGCGCGTCAGTGACTGAAATTCGTGTTGTCCATGAATGTCGACGATCAGCGTGCCCACGTCGCGCAGCAGCTGCAGCGGCACCGAGACGCCATTCAGATAGCCGCGCGAGCGGCCGTCGCTGGCGATGACCCGCCGCACGGTGAGCTCGTCGTCCGCGTCCACGGATTGTTCGGCGAGCATCTCGCGCAGGTCCGGCGGGCTGCCGCTGATGTCGAAGGTGGCCGAGAG
>DASYKM010000185.1:0-34229 GCA_035995425.1 Steroidobacteraceae bacterium | reverse complement strand
CTGGATGCCGCGGGCCCGCGCGGCCGCCACGCCGGCGTTACTCGAGATGCCGTTGTCGACCGTGATGATGAGCGACGGATTGCGTTCGGCCGCAAGCCCCACGATCTCGGGCGTGAGTCCGTAACCGAATTCGAAACGGTTCGGCACCAGGAAATCGACCGCGGCGAATTGCCAGGCGCGCAGGCAACGCACGATCAGTGCCGTGCTGGTGGCGCCGTCGGCATCGAAGTCGCCGATCACGAGAATGCGGCGCTCACGGTGTTCGAGGATGAGTGCAACCGCCGCTTCGACGCTGTCGAGTGTACCCACCGGCATGAGTCGGTCGAGCGTGAGCGCGAGCTCCTGGCCGTCGCAAACCCCGCGCGCGGCATACGCGCGGCGCAGAACCGGATGAAGCGCGAGATCGGTGATCTCGTCGCCTCGTGCCGCGCGTCTTTCGATGACCAGTTCCATGGCGGCCAATTCTATAGGCTCAGGAGCTGAGGCTGGCGAGCCAGGCGCGTCGGCGGCGCCAGAATTTCCAGTGAGGACGCGCCCCGATGCGGAAGCGCCGATCGTTCGCAACCAGGTCGAGTTGGCGAAGGGCACCGGTTGCCAGTGCCGCCTTCGCGGGTGCAAACCAGTTCGTGTCGAGCGCCTGCAGGGATTCCTGCGATCCGCCGGTCAGCGCGGCGAACTCCACCACGACGTGCGGCGCGGCAGAATCGATTTGCGCCAATTGCTTCGGGACGCCGTATGCGCGATGGGCGTCGAGACGGCTCAGCGCGGCGATCATCGGATCTCCACCGAAATACGCGGCTTCCGCCCTCCAGGCCTCGATGCGCCCCCGCGGGGATGGCGTCGACTGCGCGCCCCACAGCCACAACGCGGATATCCGTTGCTTCCCCGCGCGCGCCCTACCGGCATTGAACTCCGCGCCATGCAGCCACATCTCGATTTCTGTCCAGAGCAGACGCAACTCGCTCGCCCCGCGTGCGGGCAAAGCCGGGCCGATCTCCGTACCGAGCAACCGCGCCGGATCGGGCACGTGCACACCCGCGGCAGGCAATCCGCTCAGGAAGAAAGCGCGCTCGCCGCCATCATGCAGCCGATATTGCGGACCGAAGACGCGCGCAAATTCTTCGCGGCAATTCGCGCGATCTGATTCTTCGAGGCGCAACAGCCCGCGATCGAGCAAACGCACATGATCGAGCCGCGCCTCCAGCGCGACCGGTGTGGCGAGCCACGTCGAGTCGAGTTCCCGGTCATCGACACGTGTGAAGGCACAGGTGATCGCGAGAGGCACGGCATTGAGGCCCGGAGCGGTTTCCGATGCCAGCCATCGGCGCCAATCGCCGATCCGTTCGGGCGAATCGGAGAAGCGCAGCAGCCATTCGAGATGGGGAAGATCGTGCGTCGTGGGGACGGCGCCACGCCCCGTCTCTTCCGGGAGGTAGAGGTCGGAGAGGATCAGCGTGAGACGGCGCATGGCGGTATCGTATCGGACCCATGAAGTTCACTCAGCAACGGCCGGATGGCATCAATCTGATCAGGCGCTACGGCGCCGACTTCATCGCCATTGGCGAAAACGAGATCCGCGAAAGCTGCATCGTCGGCGCCAGGTCGTTCTCGCCGTGGGCACCGCGCTCGGTCGAGGAGCTCACTGCAGAACATTTCCTGCCCCTGTTCGCGCTCGATCCGGAAGTGGTGGTGCTGTCGCCCGGCGCGCGGCAAGTGTTTCCGCGGGCGGCGCTGCGCGCGGAGTTCGCGACGCGAAAGATAGGACTCGAGGTGATGGAGATCGGCGCGGCCTGCCGCACCTACAACGTGCTGGTCAGCGAGGAGCGGCAGGTGTTAGGAGCGATCCTGCTGCCGGGTCCCTCAAAGGGACCCGAGTGAAGACACAGGGGGAGAAAGTTTGTTTAGCGAGGCCAATGTTTCGAAGCTGACAGACTCGATCGACTGGCGAATTTTTTCTTCTTCTATTCGGCTTGTTCTACTTATTGCCGCGACTTCCCCGTTCACCCCTGTGCCTTCACCCGGAACCCCTCTCAAACTCTTAGTAGGGTCTCTGTCGGCGGGCGGCGACATGAAAACATGTTAAATCCTGACTGACAAGCCTTCGGGTTTTGTGAGCTTACAAACCGCAATAAATAGCGGCCGCGAGTTATCCGCAAAAACAAAGGGTTACGTTGCAAACCACATCCGAGAATTTACTCGAATACTGTGGCGCAGCGTATCTCAGGCAGTTCCGCCGAGCATGGGCACGAAGGCAACTGGCCCTAACACCTCGCGCTCCAGGTGATCGTCGCGACGCGTGAACCGGATGAGCTGCTGGGCGCCTTCCGGACCCACCGGAACGATGAGCCGGCCCTTATTCGCCAGCTGCGCGAACAGCGCCTCCGGAACCGCAAGCGGGGCGGCGGCCACCAGGATTCCATCGAACGGCTTCTGCGACTTCCAGCCCGTGGTGCCGTCGCCGTGTTTGAGCATCACGTTCTTGAAGCCGAGCTCCTTGATTGTTGCCTTGGCGCGCTTGGCGAGCGGCGCGATCCGTTCGATGGAGTAGATCTTCTTCACGAGCGGCGCGAGCACGGCCGTCTGGTAGCCGCACCCCGTGCCGACTTCGAGAACCTTGCCTATCTTCCGCCCGCCTTCGACGAGTGCCTCGGTCATGCGCGCCACGATGTAGGGCTGGGAAATCGTCTGGCCGAATCCGATCGGCAGAGCCGTGTCTTCGTACGCCCGGCTCGACAAGGCTTCGTCCACGAAGATGTGCCGCGGCACATTGCGGATGCGATCGAGAACCGAGAGGTTCGTGATCCCCTGGTCCTGCAGGCGCTGTATGAGCCGGTCGCGCGTCCGCGCGGACGTCATGCCGATGCCCGCGAGACGATTCCCGTTCAAGCGTTCACGAGCCGAACCAGCTGCGCAGTCCGTCGAGCGCGGCATGATTGGTGAGATCGATGGTCAATGGCGTCACGGAGACGAAGCCTTCCGCCACCGCGTGAAAGTCGGTGCCGGGACCGGCGTCCTGGCTGGCACCCGCGGGCCCTACCCAGTACACCGGACGGCCACGCGGATCTTCGGCCTTGATGACGGCTTCGGACCGATGGCGATTGCCGAGCCGCGTGACCTTGATGCCTTTGACCGCGGTCGCGGGAATGTTCGGCACGTTGACGTTGAGTATGGTCGCGCGCCCCAGCGTCACCGCTAGCGGCGTCGCCAACAGGCGTTCGACGATCTGCCGCGCAAAGTGCGCGCCGGTTTCGAAGTGGCGCTCGGCATCGCCGCGCAATCCGTCGGTGTGCAGCGAAACCGCGACCGACGGCTTGCCGAGGAAGCGTCCCTCGGTGGCGGCTGCCACCGTTCCCGAATACAACACGTCATCGCCGAGATTCGAGCCATCGTTGATGCCCGAGACCACCATGTCCGGCTCGAACGGAAACAAACCCGACACCGCCAGGTGCACGCAGTCGGTCGGCGTTCCCTCGACGAAGTACACGTCGGACTCCGCCTGCCCGACGCGCAGCGGTAATTCGAGCGTCAGCGAATTGCTTGCGCCGCTGCGATTGCGATCCGGCGCGACCACCGTCAGGTCGCCGAGTCCCTTGAGTCCCTCGCGCAATGCCTGAATGCCGCGAGCGCGGTAACCGTCGTCGTTGGATATTAGGATTCGCATCGGCGCGCAATATACTCAATGCAACAACGCGGAGGTAGCTTGAACGGCAAACGCACCGATCCGGACGCGGATGTGTTTCGTGAAGCCATGCGCGACGTCAAACCGATCGCCGCGCGCGCGCGCGTGATGGTCGCCAAGCGCAAGCCACCGCCGAAGGCGCGCTTCACCGCGGCCGACCGTGCCATGGTTCTCGTGGAGAGCCTTCAGGGTCCCGGCCACGGGGAGATCACCGACACCGGCGATGAAATCTCGTTCCGCCGCGCCGGCGTGCAGGATGGCGTGATGCGCAAGCTGAAGCGCGGTGAATATCGCGTCGAGGAGATCTGCGACCTGCATGGCTTGCGCGTCGATGAGGCAAAGGCCTCGCTGCGCGAGTTCCTCGCCGACTCGCTGGCCCACAAGCTGCGCTGCGTGCGCATCATTCACGGCAAAGGCGTGAATTCAGGTCCGCGCGGGCCGGTCATCAAGACCGCCGTGAACATGATCCTTCGCAAGACCGCGCCGGTGCTGGCCTTCACCTCGGCGCGCCGAGTCGACGGCGGAACCGGCGCGATCAACGTGCTGCTATCAACGAACTAGCAGGGTGTCCGTCCCTACTTCTTTCGGAACATCGACTGCAGACGCTGCTGCGTGGCTGGAACGAACCACATCTCCGCGGCCATCGCGGCAAACTCGCGTTCCTGCATCAGCGCGTGACCCGGATTGCCGAAGAGGGCGATGAGGTCGCCTCGTACCAGCGCGCGAGTGCGCAACATCGGTTCGCGGGGCAGCGCGCAGAACTCCCGCGCCACCTCGATCGCCCGCGCCAGGACCTGCGAGGCGTCACACAACTCATCGACCAGCCCGACGCGCAGTGCCGCGGCCGGGTCGATCAACGCGCCACGAGTCAGGAGCTGCGCAGCGTGCCCGCCGACCAGGCGCTTGAAAGCACCATGAATGACCGAGCCCGGGAAGAGGCCCACCTGCACTTCGTTGAGTCCGAGACGAAATGCGCCCTGCGCCATGACGCGGTAGTCGCCATGAATCGCCAGCACCGTTCCGCCCGCCGGCGAATGACCGGTGAGCGCAAAGACGATCGGTGTCCGTGAAGTGGCGATCGCGCGCTGAGCTCGCCACAGATCCACGAAGACGCTGGTGACGGCTTCGCGATCGAGCGCCAGCAACGCCAGCACGTCGAGCCCGCCGGAAAAAAGCCCTTCGTGGCCGGCGATGACGATCGCCGCCTCATTCGCCGCGCTTTCGACGGCGGCGGTGATCTTGCGCAACATCTCGCCGTTGAGTGCGTTCACGGGCGGCCGCGAAAGTTTGATGATGCGAATTCGTCCGGCCTCGGGCGACCCGTCGTTTGCCGGGCTTTCGGTAACGTCGAGCATGTTCACTCCCCGGTTGCCGCGCCGGCGATGATCTCGCGCAGCACGGTGGTCGCAAAGCTTCCCGCGGACAAGGCGAAATGCAGGCGCAGCGTATCGCCCGAGTAGTCATGGGTGAGCTCGCGCACGCGGATGCGCAAGGCACGGCGCTCACCCTTCATGCCATGCGAATGAATCACGTGCATGGCTTCCGGAAACATCGCCGCGGTGGCCGCCTCGAGCGCCAGCACCGAGCCGCCCGCCATCGATTCTTCACTGCCGGGCAGCGGTCCGCTCGGATGCAGTTCGAGCGCAGCACAGCGCCGCCCGAGCTCCGCATCCATCGTCTCGACGCGGAACACACTGCCGCGCCCGTCGAGATTGGCGACATCGCCTTCGCGTAGCAGATTCCAATTGCCCTGCTCGATGCGGCGCACGAGGATGGCGTTGAAGATGAGGCTGCGGGCTGCCGACAGCATGAAGCCAGTCTGGTCGTCCCGACTCCGGCGTCGCGGCGGCGCGCCGCCCACCAGGCTTTCGGCCGCGGCCATCACCTGGGCGAGATTGCCGGCCTCGCGACCGAAGCGCTGTTCACCGAAATAGTTAGGCGCGCCACCCGTGGCAATCAGCCCGATGCGCGCCGCGAGCTCCGCCGGGTCGCAGGCGAGACCGCGCACGGTGATGACGAAGCGGTTTCCTTCCAGGGCACCGCGCGGCAGCTTGCGCTGGTGCGCCGCGGCGCTGAGCACCTCGTAACCTTCGCCCTTGAGCCCCGCGAATTCCTCGGCGGCCCGCTTGCCGCGTGGCACGGTGAAATGTTGCGTCGTGACCGCGTTGCGGTCCTTCAAGCCCGCGAATCCGACTTCGAATGGCTTGACGCCGGCGGCACGCGCCAGCTCGCGCGCCACCCATTCGGTGTTGGCGCCGCGTTTGCGCACCCGCAGCAGTGCGTGCGGGCCCTCGCCGCCGGCGGCGAACCCCAGGATCTCATCCACTTCGAAATCTTCGGGAGCGGTGCGCAGCACGCCGCTGCCCAACGCCGCGCCCCACGCCGGCGGCGGCGTGAGCGCCGCGCGGCGCCAATGTTCGGGAATCAAATAGCCTCTAACAACACGATGGCCTGTGCGGCGAGACCTTCGTTGCGGCCGATGAAGCCCAGATGTTCGGTGGTCGTGGCCTTGATGTTCACCTGGTTCTCGGTGACGCCGAGCATCTGCGCCAGCGAACGGCGGATTTCCAGGCGGTAAGGCGACACCTTGGGCGCCTGCGCCAGCAGGGTGATGTCGGCGTTGCCGACCTTCAGCTTGCGAACCCCGAGCATCTCGAGAGCGGCGGCAATGAAGCGCCGGCTGTCGGCGCCCTTCCACACCGGATCGGTGTCGGGAAAATGCATGCCGATGTCGCCGAGGCCTGCGGCTCCGAGCAGCGCGTCGCAGAGCGCGTGCAGCACCACGTCGCCGTCGCTGTGCGCGATGACGCCGCGTGAATGAGGTATACGCACGCCACCGAGCACGATGGAGTCGCCGGGACCGAAGGCGTGCACGTCAAATCCGGAGCCGATTCGCATCACTTGATCTCCTGGGGTGCGCGCATGCTGAGTATGGCGGCGGCGAGGTTCAGGTCGACCGCGGTCGTGACTTTGATGTTATCCGCACGACCAGCGACGAGTCTTGGCCGCTGGCCGCTCCATTCGATTGCCTGCGCCTCATCGGTGGGCACGCGTCGCGCATCGAGCGCAGCCTCGAGCGCGCGCAGCAGCACGCCGCAGCGGAACACCTGGGGCGTCGCCGCGCGCCACAAACCACCGCGATCGATGGTCGACTCGACGTGCGTGATCTGCGAGCCGGGCTCGAGCGCGCGTTTCAGCGTGTCTGACAGCGGCACGGCCAGCAGGCCTCCGACCGGATGCGCCGCAAGCTCGCCTTTGAGCAACTGCAGATCTGAGCTTGCGAAGCATGGCCTCGCGGCGTCGTGCACCATGATCCAGTCGTCGTCGCGCGCGCGCGTGCTGAGCGCACGCAATGCATTGCGCACCGACTGCGCGCGTTCTGCACCGCCTTCGACGGACTCGATGAGGCGCGAACGGCGCGCGGCAATGGCGGACCACAACGTGTCCTCGGCGGCGATCGCGACCACGATGCCGGCGCAGTCCGGGTCCGCTTCGAACGGCGCGAGCGCGTGCTCGATGACCGTCGAGGCGCCGAGCGCCGCGTACTGCTTCGGAATGGACGAGGAGAATCGCCGGCCGCTGCCCGCGGCCGGCATGACAACGAAGTAACGCATGCGCGGAGATTACCGCGCGGCGGTCTGGGTGCGCTCAGCCGGACGCGTTGGCAGGACGGTGCGCGGCCGCACCGGGACGACCTGATAGAAGGTTTCGTTGCGGCCGATCATGCCCAGCTCGCTACGAGCCCGCTCTTCGATGGCCGTCATGCCGGACTTGAGGTCGGCAACTTCAGCGATGAGCTGCTGGTTGCGCGCCACGGCTTCAGCGTTGTCGGAATTCTGCTGTTCGACGGCTTCGGACAGGCGCGCGAGCTCGCGCACCCCGTCTCCAGACAGCCAGAGGCGGTACTGCAGGAGCAGCACGACGGTAAGCAATGCGGTTGCGAGCAATTTCACGGAAAGAATCTCCCCATGAGCACTAGACTAAACTAAACTAAGTTCACTGTGAAGACCGCTAAGATCAATATTCACCAGGCGAAGACGCACCTCTCCCGGCTCGTCGAAGACGTTGCCGCCGGCGGTGAGGTCCTGATTGCCAAAGGTGGGCGCGCGATGGCGCGGCTCGTGCCGCTGCGGCGCGACGACACACCTCGCCGGCCGGGAATGCTCAAGGGCAAGCTGCGCATCGCCGACGATTTCGAACGTCCCTGGAACGACGCGGCACCGGCCTGAACGCCGCCCTCCCCTACCCCGCCATTCCATGCGCCTGTTGCTCGATACGCAGATCTTTCTCTGGTGGCTCGCCGACTCGCGCAAGCTGGGCAAGGCGACGCGTGAGCGCATCGAGTCGGCCGACGAGGTCTACGTCAGCGCCGCGTCCATCGTGGAATGCGAGCAGAAGATCCAGTCGGGCCTGCTCGATGCGGATGCCGAAGAACTGGTGCTCGGCATCAAGGCGAGCGGCTTCACCGAGTTGCCGGTGCGCGCCACGCCCGCCGCCGCGGCCGCGTCACTGAAGCCGCAACCCGGCGTCGATTTCTTCGACCGGCTGCTGGTGGCCCAGGCGATGCATGAGCCGCTGCGGTTTCTCACCGCCAATGCGGCGCTCAAGCAGTATTCGGAGCTCGTCGAGGTCGCGTGACGCGCAAAAAAAGGCCGGGAACACTCGATTCCCGGCCCGTTGAATTTCCGACGCGGCTGACTATCGCGCGACCGGCTTTCCATCCGTATCGATGATCGTGACCTCGCCGAAATTCAGCGCACGCACCTTGGCTTCGATCTTCGCAAGATCGCCCACCACCACCCAGGTCAACGCATCCGGATGGACGAGCCGGCCGGCGGACTTGTTGACGTCGGCCGTGGTCAGTGCAGTCACTTCGCCGACGTAGTCGTTCCAGTAACTGTCTTTCAGGCCGTACGTGAGGATCTCGCCATAGGAGGTGGCGATGTCGTCGGAGGTTTCATTGTTGCCCGGCAGTGTGATGACGATGCTGTCCTTGGCGAACTTCAGCTCATCTTCGCTCGGCGGACGGCTGGTCAGTACCTCGCGCAGTTCCTTGCGGATCTCGACCATCGACTCGGCAGTCTTGTCGGTCTGCACGCCGCCACCGGCGCGGTGCATACCTTGCCCGAGTGCCTCGGTGAACCGCGTGCCCGCGCCGTACGACCAGTGTTTGTCTTCGCGAAGGTTCATGTTCAGGCGCGAGGTGAAATTGCCGCCTAACACGGTGTCCAGCGCGACAAAGCGGATGTAGTCCGGATCGGAACGAGCCGGAGCCACTGCGGCAGCCACGATCTGCGACTGCTCGGCGCCCGGGCGATCGATGAGGAACACACGCGGCTTGGCGGCGAGCGCCACGTTGGCGAGGTTTTTCTTCGGCACCGCTTCGGCCGGCGCGCGCCACGCCGCAAACCGCTGCTCGAGCAACGGCTGGATCTGCTTGAGCGTCGTATCGCCCACCACTAACAACACCGAATTGTCGGGACGCACCCAGCGTTTGTAGAAAGCCGCGAGCTCGGCGTTCGTGAGGCTCTTGATGGCCGCCTCCGTGCCGCTGCCCGAGGCTGGATTGGAATACGCATGGCCTTCACCGAAGAGAAGCGCGGGCATCACGCGGTTGATCATGGCCGCCGGCTGCGCCTTTTCCTGCTGGATGGTGGCGAGGGTCTGGCCACGGAGACGATCGAGCTCCTTGGCGGGGAACGTCGGGTTCAGCAACACGTCGGCGTACAGGTCGAGCGATTCCGGCAGGCGTCCGCTCAGGGCGTTCATGTTCAGGAACGACCGATCGAGCGTTGAGCCGACCGCGAGCGGCGCGCCGAGAGATTCGGAACGCTCGGCGATCTGCAATGAATCGCGCGTTTTCGTACCTTCCTGCAACATGAGCATGGTCAGGCGCGCCGTGCCCGGCTTCGCGGACGCATCCGCCGCGAAACCCGCATCGGCGAGCAGCGTGAAGTCGACCACCGGTGCGCTATGGCGCTCGACCACGACGAGCTCGAGTCCGTTCGACAGCTTCGCGCGTGCCGGCGCCGGCAGCGTCAGCGACGGCGGGGCGCCGGGAGTCGGCACCTTGCTGCGATCGACGGTGCTCGCGACGGTCTTGTAGGTAGCGACCGGCGTGACATTGAGCACGAACTCGCCGTCCGACAACCAGCGTCGCGCGGCCGCCTGCACGTCCGCCGGCGTGGCGTTCGCGACCCAGTCGAGCCGGGTCTTGTAGAAATCGGGCGACCCGCCATACACCTGGCTCTCGGCGAGGATGGACGACTTGCCGCCGAAGCCATCGATGCGCTCGATGTTTCGCGCGAAGTTCGCGTAGTTAGTGGTGCGGATTCGCTCCAGCTCCGCGGGCGTCGGACCGGTGGCGAGGAGCCGTGAGACTTCTTCGTCGACCACCTTTTCCACGGCGGCAGGGTCGCCTCCAGCCTTGACCGTGACCGAGATCTCCAGCTGCGAGCCGAGCTCGAAAGGACCGATGCCGGCGGTCACGGCCGTCGCGGTGCGGTCGGTGTAGACCAGGCGCTTGTACAGCCGGCTGTTCTTGCCGCCGGCCAGCAGTTCGCTGGTCATGTCGATCAGCGTGAAATCCCGCTGGCTGTAGCCCGGAATGTTCCACACCTTATATATGCGCGCCTGCGGCACATTGTCCTGCATGGAGGCGCGATGCCCGCCCGCCATTTTCGCCACCCAGTCCTGCTGGCGGCGGATCACGGGACCGGAAGGAATGTCACCGAAATACTTCTCGACCTTTTGTCTGGCCTCGGCAACGGTGACGTCGCCGGCGATCACCAGCACCGCATTGGCGGCGCCGTAGTAAGCGCGAAACCAGTCCTTCACGTCCTCGAGCGATGCGGCGTTCAGATCTTCCATGGAGCCGATCGGCTCCCAGGAGTAGGGATGGCCGGTCGGATAAGTGCTCAGCGCTATCAATTCGGAAGCCTTGCCATACGGCTGGTTCTGGCGCTGCCGCTTCTCGTTCTGCACCACTCCGCGCTGCTCGTCGAGCACCTTCTGGTCGATGGCACCGAGCAGGTGTCCCATGCGGTCCGATTCCATCCACAGCGTCAGGTCGAGCGCCGAGGTGGGCATGTTCTGAAAGTAGTTGGTGCGGTCGAACCAGGTGCTGCCGTTGAGCTTGGTGGCGCCCGCGGACTCCATGACCTTGAACCAGTCATCCCGGTAGTTCTCCGAGCCGTTGAACATCAGGTGTTCGAAAAGGTGCGCGAAGCCGGTGCGGCCTGGATGCTCGTCCTTGCTGCCCACGTGGTACCAGATGTTCACCGCCACCACGGGGGCCTTGTGATCTTCGTGGACGATGAGCGTGAGCCCGTTTGCCAGCACGAACTTCTGGAACGGAATGTCGATGGACGGCAAAGGGCTCGACTTGGCCGCCGCGGCCAATGCCGAGCCGCCGGCGGTGACCGACAGCGCCAGGGCCAGAAGAACGTGACGAGCGGCAAGACCAAAAGTTTTCATGGCAATCCCTTTTTCCGATCTGCGAATGCTAACGGGAACTCAGCGAGGAGTGACTGGTGGACGACGAAACGAACCGCGCTCGCGCCGAAGTGAATCACGCGGGCTCCGCCGGCGCGGCGGTGAAGCCGCGGCACACCACCGCGAGCTTGTTGCCGTCCGGATCGCGCACGTAGGCGGCGTAAAAATCCGGGTTGTACGACAATCGAAGGCCCGGAGCGCCTTCCGACGTTCCGCCGTGCGCGAGCGCGGTGGCGTGAAACGCATCGACCTCGCGCCAGGTCCTCGCCCATAGCGCCACCATTGTGCCGTTACCGACGGTTGCCGGAGCGCCGTTGAATGGCTTGCACACCCACAGCGCATCCTGCAGCGCGCCTTCTTTCTCATACAGGCCCCAGCCGAGCCAGCCGTTCCAGCTGGTCTCACTCTCCGCCGACGTGTCGCAGCGCGAGTATCCGAGCACTCCGAGCGTGGCATCGTAGAACACCGCGGAGCGCTCTAGATTGTCAGACCCCAGACAGATGTACGCGAACATGGATTTCATGATCGCGAAGACATGCCCGTCTAGGAAGCGTGAGTGCGCTGGTTGAGCGCCGCCGCCGCGAGCTCCATGCGCACCATGCGCTCGAGCGCCGGCGTCGGTGCGCGCGGATCCGGCCGCACGGCGAGCCCACCGAGATTCTTCACCACCTGCACCGGCGTCATGAGCAGACCCCAGGGGAATCCCCACCAGCCGAGGAAAAAGGAGAACGCCGCATCGCCTAACTTCTTCTTCGTGCCACACGACTGGCAGCACACCGCCGGCCGGCTCGCCCACTGCGTCATGAACAGCGCCGACCACACGCGGTATGAGGTGTGGACGTCGACCGGTCCGTGGCCACGGCAGTTGGGGCAGTCGCCCTGATGAACCTCGGCAACCCGGCGACTGACTTCGTGCGGAGACATCTGGCTCGCGGTGCGTGCCAGCACTCCTTTCTGTTCGCACTCCGCATTGCAGTAGCGCAGGTCGTCGTGCTTCTTGCCGCCGAACAATATGAATGTGTCGCAATAAGCGCATGAGGCCATGAGAGTCCCCTGTTGTTGTTGTCAGATCTTGACCGGGAATGCTTCCTTGCCGGCGTAGCGTACCTTGCCGCCGAGCTCGCCTTCGATGCGCAGCAGCTGGTTGTACTTGGCGATGCGATCCGAACGCGACATCGAACCGGTCTTGATCTGCGAAGCGCTGGTCGCAACCGCGATGTCGGCAATGGTGGAATCTTCGGTCTCGCCCGAGCGATGCGAGACGATCGAGGAGTAGCCGGCGTCCGCCGCCATCTTGATGGCCGCGAGGGTTTCGGTGAGCGTGCCGATCTGGTTCACCTTGATCAGGATGGAATTGGCGATCTTCTTGTCGATGCCTTCCTGCAGGATCTTGGTATTCGTGACGAACAGGTCGTCGCCGACGAGCTGCGTCGTCTTGCCCAACGCGCGGGTCAACGTCGCCCAGCCATCCCAGTCCTGTTCGGCCATGCCGTCTTCGATGCTGATGATGGGGTACTTCGCGGCGAGCTTCGCGAAATACTTCACGAACTCGTCCGAGGTGAACTTGCGTCCTTCGCCATGCAGGTCGTACTTGTTCTTCTTGTAGAACTCCGAAGCCGCCACGTCCATGCCGAGATAGATCTGCTTGCCGAGCTTGTAGCCCGCCTGCTCGACGGCCTGGATGATCACCTTGATGCCGGCCTCGTTGGAGGACAGGTTGGGCGCAAAGCCGCCTTCATCGCCCACCGCCGTGGTGAGCTTCTTCTTCTTGAGGATGCCTTTCAGCGTGTGGAAGATTTCCGCGCCATAGCGCAGCGCTTCGCTGAACGTGGGCGCGCCCACGGGGATGATCATGAATTCCTGCACGTCGAGCGAGTTGTCGGCGTGCGCGCCGCCGTTGATGACGTTCATCATCGGCACGGGCATCACCGGTTCGCGGCCCTTGGCGAGATAGCGCCACAGCGACTGCTTGGTGTCCTTCGCGGCGGCATGGGCATTCGCCAGCGACACGGCCAACAGTGCATTGGCGCCGAGCTTGCTCTTGTTCTCGGTGCCGTCGAGTTTGATCATGATCTCGTCGAGCGCTTCCTGCTCGAGCGGGTCCTTGCCTAACAACGCGCCGCGGAGCGCGGTGTTCACATTGCTAACGGCCTTCTTCACGCCCTTGCCGAGATAGCGCTTCTTGTCGCCGTCACGCAGCTCGACCGCCTCGCGCGTGCCGGTGGACGCGCCCGAGGGCACCGCCGCGCGGCCCATGACGCCCGTATCCAGAATCACATCGGCTTCAACCGTGGGATTGCCGCGCGAATCAATGATCTCGCGCCCGACGATTTCAACGATACGACTCATAGAAGCGATTCCTCGAATGGTTGTTGTTTGACGGCAGCGTCCAGCGCCTTGAGCGTGGACAATAAGATTTCCATGCGGCCGAGCGGCCAGGCATTGGGCCCGTCGCTCAGGGCCTTGGAAGGATCCGGATGAGTTTCCATGAACAGGCCGGCGACGCCGGCGGCGACCGCGGCGCGCGCCAGCACCGGAATGTGCTCGCGCTGACCACCGGAGCTCGCGCCCTGCCCGCCCGGTAGTTGGACCGAATGCGTGGCGTCGAATACCACCGGCGCGCCGGTGGCGCGCATGATGGCGAGTGAGCGCATGTCGGACACGAGATTGTTGTAGCCGAACGAGAACCCGCGCTCGCAGACCATGATCTGCTGGTTGCCGGTGGAGCGGGCCTTGTCGACCACGTTCTGCATTTCCCACGGCGAGAGGAACTGGCCCTTCTTGATGTTGACCGGTTTGCCCTGGCTCGACACATTGACGATAAAATTGGTCTGGCGGCACAGGAAGGCCGGCGTCTGCATGACGTCGACCACGCTCGCCACTTCGGCGAACGGCGTGTCTTCATGCACGTCGGTGAGCACCGGCACGCCGACCTTCGCGCGAACATCGGCCAGGATCTTGAGGCCGGAGTCGATGCCCGGACCGCGGAAGCTGCTCTTCGAGGAGCGGTTCGCCTTGTCGTAGGACGCCTTGAAGATGAACGGAACGCCGAGGCGCGTGGTGATTTCCTTGAGCTTGCCCGCGATTTCCTGCGTCAATGTCTCGCCCTCGATCACGCAGGGACCGGCGATGAGGAAGAACGGACGGTCGATACCGACCTGGAAATTGGCGAGTAGCACGCTTTTGAAGCCTCGAAACGAGGGGCGAAGGATACACGGCGCGGTGTACCGGTTGCAGCCCGTTCGCCCCGCCGTTAACGCGGCCGGCTCACGTACACCCAGGCGCTTCGGCCCGATGCCAGCGCGACGACCACGCGGGCGTATTCGGCGTCCAGCTCGTAGGCGTCGGTGGCCGCGAGTTCCGCAT
Source organism: Steroidobacteraceae bacterium (assembly GCA_035995425.1). GTDB lineage: Bacteria > Pseudomonadota > Gammaproteobacteria > Steroidobacterales > Steroidobacteraceae > CADEED01. The sequence continues at coordinate 19,690 of DASYKM010000185.1, read as the reverse complement.
CCGTGAGCTCAAAGACCGTGCCCGTGACGGCATCGCCAGACTCGGGCGTGCGCTCGACATTCGCGTAGTGAGACAACCCGGCAGCCGCGGCCTTGTGCCATTCCGGCACGTCGACCTTCGTGCGCACCCAACCGATGAGCTCGTCGCGTTCACCGTGCAATACGCGGCCGTAGTTGGCGAGCTGGACCGCGTCCTGTTGCAGGGATCCATAGGAGAAAATCAACGGCACGATTTGATCGTGCCACGGTCCGCGCCTGAGTGGCTAGTTCACTTCGTCGCTATGACATACATGCCGGAACAGTTCAGATCCTCTTCCGACATATCAGTCCAGCGCGGTGCCAGCTCCTCGCGCGCGATGCCATCCTTGCGCATGAACCTCTGGTGGGTGACCACCCGAAAGCCGGCTTCCTGCATGAGCCGAAGGTGAACCGATGCGGGCTGGCGATTGATCATGAACGGACGTCGGCCGAGGGTTATTTCCCACAGGCGCTCGGAACAGGTGCGATAGCCGTTCCATCGGTTGGAAAGTCCGTGCGACTTGAAATCTATCTGGTGGGACATCCAACCACCCGGCTTGACCCATTGGTACAGCGCCTGGTACGTGCCGGGCAGATCCACGACGTGCTCGAGTACGGATTGCGAAACGATGAGATCGACCGAGCCCTCTTCGATCACGCGAGGATCGAACCACGGCGCCTTGTACTCGGCAGTGATCGGATCCTGCGGCGACGGGGCGGTCGCGGCGCGGCGAATGGCTTCGATCCGCTTGGGGTCCAGCGATTCCTGCAGGGCTTGTTCGGTCAGTATGTGGCTCGGAAACAAACGTTCATCGAGGTACGAGCTGACTTCTGGCCATCCCTTGTCGGGGTTTGGGGCGCGCTCGCGAAACAGCGGAATCAGTGCGTTCAGAATGAGCTTATTGCTCTCGGGATTGGAATGAGCGATCACATCGAGTCCGACGTAATGATCGAATCCCGACAAGAGTGCGCAAAGGCCGACGCCGAGGGATTCTCCAGGGCCGAGCTCGGCAATGGTTTGCGGTATCGCGGAAAATCCGTGGGCACGCAGTAGCGTCAGATGTTTCATCCATACGCCATAGCAATAGGAAGCCGAGTCGGTGTGTCCGCCGGTCTTGGAGGGCAGCATATCGTTGAGGGCCGGGACGTAACTCAACAGCCCCCGCGCTACCGGCCCGAAACGCATTTCACCCATTGCACTGTCCTCCCTGAGAAAGCGGCGCACCGCATTGTGACGTTCGCCCTTTCAACAAAGACTACGACACCAATTGAGGTTCAATGGCGGACGGGATTACCTCATCCTGTCGGACAAGCGCGCGGCTCAATCCGGAACTACCGGCTCGACAACCTTCTTGAGCAGCTCGAGCGATTCCTGCCAGCCGAGGTAACAGGCTTCCTCCGGGATCACATCGGGAATGCCGGTCTGCACGACTTGCAGCTCGGTGCCAACCGAAACCTTTTTGAAGGTGACGGAAACCTCCATGGCTCCTGAGAGGTTCGGATCATCGAACCGGTCGGCGTAGCGCAGCTTTTCGCCCGGAACGAACTCGAGGTATTCGCCGCCGAAGCTATGGCTGCTGCCCGAAGAGAAGTTCGTGAACGACATGCGGTACCTGCCGCCGACCCTGGCATCGATCGAATGGACTTTGCCGGTGAAGCCGTGCGGTGGCAGCCATTTCGCCATGGCATCCGCGTCGGTGAAGGCCTTGAAGACTCGCTCGGGAGGCGCGGTGAACACTCGATGCAGGCGGACGGTTCCAGGCATATCCACTCTCCTGATGCGATTGCGGGACGGCGACGATTGCCTGAGGCGACTTTAGCGAGCGTGGTGGCGCGCCGCTGTCAGACTCAGCCCCGGTTCGAATTCGATCTCGCCTCGCGGGATCGACATCGCGCTATTCCCGCGACGAGTAGGTAGACGCGCGTGCTCATCTTGCCGCGAAGGCGCTCAGGCGCTGGCGACTTCCGGCAATTGCGCGTTGCGATGCTGACGCGCCGCACGCACGAACCCGGTGAACAGCGGATGGCCGTCGCGCGGCGAAGAAGTGAACTCCGGATGGAACTGCGTGGCCACGAACCACGGATGGCCCGGCAACTCGATGATCTCCACCAGGTCGTCCTTCGATAATCCCGAGAAACGGAAACCCGCCTGCGTGTAGCGATCCATGTAGCGGTTGTTGTATTCGTAGCGATGCCGATGCCGCTCGAAGACCGCCTCATCGCCATAGATCGCGCGCGCCAGCGTGTTAGGCGTCACGCGCACTTCCTGAGCGCCAAGCCGCATGCTGCCGCCCTTGCCGGTCGTGTCATCACGCTTCTGCTCGCCCTTGGCCACGTCCTGCCATTCCGTGATCAACGCGATCACCGGATGCGCCGTGGCGCGGTTGAACTCGGTGCTGTTGGCGTTCTCGAGGCCGAGCACGTGCCGGCCGTATTCGATGACCGCGAGCTGCATGCCGAGACAGATACCGAGATAGGGAATCTTGTTTTCGCGCGCAAACCGAACGGCGGCGATCTTGCCCTCGATGCCACGCTCGCCGAACCCGCCGGGAACCAGGATGGCGTCCATGCCGGTGAGCGCATGCGTGCCATGTTTTTCGATGTCCGTCGATTCGATGTAATGCACGTTGACGCGAGTCCTGGTCTTCACGCCGGCGTGGGTCAGCGCCTCGTTCAGTGAGATGTAGCTGTCCTTCACCTGCACGTACTTGCCGACCATGGCGATGTCGACCTGGCCGTCCGGGTTCGCCTTCGCGGCCACGACCTGCTTCCACTCGGTCAGGTCGGCCGGCGGCACGGTGAGGCGCAGCTTGTCGACCACGATTTCATCGAGCCCCTGCTCGTGCAGCAGCATCGGAATCTTGTAGATGTCGTCGGCGTCGATGCCGGAGATGACCGCGCGCTCTTCGACGTTGGTGAACAGCGCAATCTTGCGACGCTGCTCATCGGGCAGCGGATTCTTGCAGCGGCACAGCAGCACGTCGGGCTGGATGCCGATGCCGCGCAGTTCTTTCACCGAGTGCTGCGTGGGCTTGGTCTTGATTTCGCCCGACCCGCCGACGATGGGCACCAGCGTGAGATGCAGGTACACGCAGTTGTTGCGGCCGAGCTCGACACCGAGCTGGCGAATGGCTTCGAGGAATGGCAACGACTCGATGTCGCCGACCGTGCCGCCGATCTCCACCATGCACACGTCGGCATCGCCGGCGCCCAACTGGATGGAACGCTTGATCTCATCGGTGATGTGCGGAATGACCTGCACGGTGGCGCCGAGATAATCACCACGGCGCTCCTTGGCGATCACGCGCTCGTAGATCCTTCCCGTGGTGAAGTTGCTGTGCCTTCCGGTGGTCGTGCGCACGAAGCGCTCGTAATGGCCGAGGTCGAGGTCTGATTCCGTGCCGTCATTGGTGACGAACACCTCGCCGTGCTGGAACGGGCTCATGGTGCCCGGGTCCACGTTGATGTACGGGTCGAGCTTGACCATGGCGATCTTGAGACCGCGAGCTTCGAGGATTGCGCCGAGCGACGCGGCGGCAATGCCCTTTCCCAATGAGGAAACCACGCCACCAGTGACGAATACAAATCTGGTCATGAGGGAGCCCGCCGCGTGAAGAAACCGGAGACGCAAGATGCGCGTATCGACGGGCGGGCAGGTTAACAGAAATGAGGACGTTCCTCATTTCAGCGCGCCTCATTCAGCGCGCGGGGGTCCATTTGAGCCGCGCACGTCGCCGGGATTTGACAGTGGCGGCGATCGACGCGTCGATCCAGCGGTCGCCCGCGGCAATCAGGCGGTCGCCGATGAACAGCAGCGGCATGCGGGCGCGATCTTCGACAGGAATGCGCGCGCTCTGCAGAAGCTTCTTGAGGGACTGCCTGCGCGTGGAGGGACGAAGCGACTCTCCGCCTATGCGCGCTCGAAGCTTCAGGGTTTTCGGCAGACGCGCGAGGTCAATCGGCCCGGCCGCGTCGTCCACGAGTTCGAGCGAGTCGCCCGCTTCGTTCACGACCAACTCGCGCTGTTGTTCCCAGCGCCATGATTTCGAAACATTTTCGACGCGCCTGCCGCTTCGAACTTGAGAGATCACTTCAAGTTCGAGACGGCCGGCACGCCGGCGGATTTTGGCGCCGGGCAGCTCGAGCACCGGTTGCGCATCGGCGCTCGCGGCCAGCATCGGCCCCAGGATTTCCCGCAGCCAGTTCGTTTGCGGCGGCTCGAGTCCGGCGCGCATGACGAACGCGCGCACGAGAAGGCGCCGCCGCGCCGCCGGCAGCGCGCGCAGTGCGGTGACTTTGAGCCCGGCGCCGTCCGCAGCCGCCGCGAGATCGGCAGTCGCCTGGGCATCGAGCAGGCGCTGCGCGTCGGCCATGTGCGCGGCGCTGCGAGCGATCGCCTGGTCGACGCCCGGCCAACGCTCGCGGATCGCCGGCAGCACGCGATGCCGCAGGAAATTGCGCCCGAACACGGTCTGCTCGTTGGAGGGATCGTCCACCCAGCGCAGGTGGTGCGTATGCGCGTAGTGCAGGAGTTGCGCGCGCGAGGTGTCGAGCAGCGGGCGCGCAATTTTTCCGGGGCCAAACGCCGCGATCGCCGGCATCGCGGCGAGACCTGCGACCCCCGCACCGCGGAACAACTGCAGCAGCAGCGTCTCCGCCTGATCGTCGCGGTGCTGGGCGGTGACGAGCACTTCGCCCGCTTCCATCGCGCGCGCCAGCTGGGCATAGCGCGCGTCCCGTGCGACCGCCTCGGGTGACTCGCCGCGCTTGCGATCGATGCTCGCTTCGAGCGCGACCAGCGGAACGCGCCACACGCGCGCCATGCGCGCGCAATGCCGAGCCCAATCGGCGCTGGCACCCTGCAGCCCATGATCGACATGCAACAGCCTCAGGCCCGCGAATCGCCGCCGCGCCCGAACGAGCGCGTGCGCCAGCGCGGTGGAGTCGACGCCGCCGCTGAAGGCCACGGCAATTCGCGGCCTCGCTCCGGCGAGGGCGAGCAGGTCTTTCTCGGGATGAAAATCGCCGCCGCGTCTCATGGCATCAGTGCGAAACGCCGACCGAGAGTGCGAGCGCGATGAAGAACCCGCGCACCACCCGGGTCGTGCCGTTCATGGCCTGGCTAGTTCGCGACTTCGCTGAAGACGCCGAAGCTGTCGATGCGGGCATTGCGCGCCGCGCGCAGCTTGTCGGGCGGCAATTGTTCGAGCGGAGCGAGGTGCCGCAGCAGCGCTTCCTTGATGGTGTCCGCCACTGCCTGCGGATTGCGATGCGCGCCGCCCACCGGCTCGGGCAGTACTTCATCGACCAGCTTGAGTTTGCTCAAGCGTTCGGCGGTGAGATTCATGGCATCCGCGGCCACTTCCTTCTTGTCGGCGCTCTTCCAGAGAATGGACGCGCACCCTTCCGGCGAGATGACGGAGTACGTGGAGAACTGCAGCATCAGCAACCGGTCGCACACGCCAATTGCGAGCGCGCCGCCCGAGCCGCCCTCGCCGATCACGCAACTGACGATGGGAATTCCCATCACCGACATCTCGAACAGATTGCGTGCGATGGCTTCGGACTGATTGCGCTCTTCGGAGCCCACGCCCGGATAGGCACCCGGCGTGTCGATGAACGTGATGAGCGGCAAACGGAAGCGCTCGGCGAGGCGCATGAGGCGCAACGCCTTGCGATAGCCTTCGGGCTTGGGCATGCCGTAATTGCGGCGCACGCGCTCCTTGGTGTCGCGGCCTTTTTGGTGTCCGATGAGCATCACGGGCGTGTCGTCGAGCCGCGCCGGCCCGCCGACGATGGCCAGATCGTCGCCGTACATGCGGTCGCCGTGCAGCTCGTGAAAGTCCTTGAAGATGAGCCCGGCGTAGTCGAGCGTGTACGGCCGTTGTGGATGACGCGCCAGCTGGGTGATCTGCCAGGGCGTGAGATTCGCGAAAATGCTCTGCGTGAGCTGCTCACTCTTGGCTTGCAGCCGCGTGATCTCTTCCTGGATGTTGACCGCCGAGCCCGAAGGAACGTGCTTCAGTTCTTCGATCTTCGCTTCCAGTTCGGCGATCGGCTGCTCGAAATCGAGGAAATTCACTGCCATAGGGGCGCGAGAATACCAGAGCTAACCGTTGATCGAAGTCACTCCTGCACTCACCGGGGGTGGGCTGTAGAGCACCGCGATCCGCCCACGACCCAACAACTTCTCGAGGTCCTCGATCAGGGCCGGCGTGGGGCGGACATTCCAGTCGGCGGCGAAGGAAAACGTGCCTCGGGCGCCGGCAGCATAGAACTGTACGGCGACCTGGCAGCTCCCGCCGCGATACTGCGCCAGCAGGGTCTGCAAGCGATCGAGCGGCAGTGCGTCCGCGGACCTCACCTTGAGCACGATGCGGCGCGCTTCCTTCTCGCGGAGGCGCTCGAGCTCGCTCACCTTGTTGGCGCGCAGCACCCAGGCGTTGGCAAATTCATCGAAGCGCACCTTTCCTTCGATGAGCAGCAACGCGTCCTTGACCAGGATCTCGCGGTATTGCTGATACTGCTCGTCGAAGAACGTCACCGAGATGCGGCCCGAGTCGTCATCCAGCACGACTTCAGTGCGCGGCCCGCGCTTGCGCAGCTCTTCCACCACGCCAGCGATCGCCACCGGCTTGCCACCGAAAAACGCGCGGCCGCCCTCCGCGCTGCCCTGCGGCTTCTCGGCGTCGATGTAGTCGACGATCCGGCCGGTGATGAAACGCGGCAGATCGTTCACGAAGCGGTCGATCGGGTGGCCCGAGATCGCACGCCCGAGCGTTTCGCGCTCGGCGCGTAGCCGTGCGCTGTCGGTCCACTCCGGTTGATCGGGCGCGCTGGCGCGCACCGCCTCGGGGACATGCGCGGCGCTCAGGCCGAAGATGTCGTGCTGACCGGTCTCGTTGGCCTTGCTGTTCTGTTCGCCAAGCGCCAGCGCCGTGTCGAGGCGATGCATGAGCGTGGCGCGGTTCGCCGCGAGTCCGTCGAGGCTGCCGGACTTGATGAGCGCTTCGAGCACGCGCCGGTTGATCTTCGACAGGTCGAGCCTTCGGCACAGATCCTCGAGGCTCGAATATTCTCCATTCGCGCGGCGCTCGTTCACGATGGATTCGACCGCGCCCTCGCCCACGCCCTTGATGGCGCCCAGGCCATAGCGAATCGTGCGGTCGTCCACCACCGCGAACGCATACGCCGACAGGTTGACGTGCGGCGGAAGAATCGTCAGGCCGACTTCCTTGCGACAGTCGTACAACATGCCGACGACCTTGTCGGTGTGGTCCATGTCCGCGGACAAGACCGCCGCCATGTACGACGCCGGCTCGTGAGCTTTCAGCCAGCCGGTCTGGTACGACAACAGGGCATACGCGGCCGAATGCGATTTGTTGAAGCCGTAACCGGCAAACTTCTCCATGAGATCGAAAATGTGCGCCGCCTGGCCTTCGGGCACACCGTTCTGCACCGAGCCTTCGACGAAGATGCTGCGCTGCTTGGCCATCTCCTCGGGCTTCTTCTTGCCCATCGCACGCCGCAGCAGATCGGCGCTTCCCAGCGAATAACCGGCGAGCACCTGCGCGATCTGCATCACCTGTTCCTGGTACAGGATCACGCCGTAGGTCGGCGCCAGCGAGGGCTGCAGCGACGGATGTAGATAGTCGATGGGCGGCGCGTGTGGATCGTTGCGGCTGTGCTTGCGGTCGATGAAGTCGCCGACCATGCCGGATTCGAGCGGACCCGGACGGAAGAGAGCCACCAACGCCACGATATCTTCGAAAGTGTCCGGTTGCAGCCGGCGGATGAGGTCTTTCATGCCGCGCGATTCGAGCTGGAAGACCGCGGTGGTCTTCGCCTCCTGCATGAGCTTGAAGGTGGCTTCGTCACCCATCGGCAAAGTGGAAATGTCGAGCAGCGCCGCCGACATCTTTTCCCGGCGGGCGTTGATGATCTTCACCGCGCGGTCGATGACCGTGAGCGTGCGCAACCCGAGGAAGTCGAACTTCACGAGACCGGCGGCCTCGACGTCGTCCTTGTCGAACTGCGTGACGACGCTGCCGCCCTTGTCGTCGGCATACAGCGGCGCGAACTCGGTGAGCTTGGAAGGCGCGATGACCACGCCGCCGGCGTGCATGCCGGCGTTGCGCGTCAGGCCCTCGAGCGAACGCGCGAGGTCCATGAGATTCTTGACCTCCTCGTCTTCCTTGTAGAGCCGCTTGAGCTCGGGCTCTTTCTCGAGCGCGTCATCGAGGGTGATGCCGAGCTCGAATGGAATGAGCTTGGCGATCTTGTCGACGTAGCCGTAGCCCATGCCGAGCACCCGGCCGACGTCGCGCACCACGGCCTTGGCCGCCATGGTGCCGTAGGTGATGATCTGCGACACGCGCTCGCGGCCGTACTTCTGCGAGACGTATTCGATGACGCGGTCGCGGCCGTCCATGCAGAAGTCGATGTCGAAGTCGGGCATCGACACACGTTCGGGGTTCAGGAACCGCTCGAACAGCAGGTCGTACTTCAGCGGATCGATGTCGGTGATCCCCAGGCTGTAGGCGACGAGCGAGCCGGCGCCCGAACCGCGCCCCGGGCCCACCGGCACGCCATTGGCGCGCGCCCAACGGATGAAATCCGCGACGATGAGGAAGTAGCCGGAGAAACCCATCTGGCAGATGACCCCGAGCTCGCGCTCCAGGCGGTCGCGGTATTCGGTGATGCGGGCGAGTTGTGTCGCATCGAAGACTTTCTCGCGGTGCGCGAAACCGTGCGCGGATTCGGCGCGGATATGCGCCTCGACCGTGGTTCCCTCGGGCAGCGGATAGTTAGGCAGCCGCGATTCGCCGAGCTTGAGCGGCAATGAGCAGCGCCGCGCGATCTGCACGGAATTCTGCAGCGCTTCGGGGATATCGGCGAAGAGCTCGGCCATTTCTTCGGGCGAGCGCAGATACTGCGCGGCGGTATACCTGCGCCGCCGGGCGGGGTCGGTGAGCAGCGCGCCATCGGAGATGCAGACGCGCGCCTCGTGCGACTCGAAATCGGCGGGCGAAAGGAACCGCACGTCGTTCGTCGCCACCACCGGGATGCCGGTCTGGTGGCTGAGGGCGACCATTTTCGCCACCAGCGTCTCATCGTCCTCGCGACCGAGACGCTGCAACTCCAGGTAGTAGCGGGTGCCGAACAACGTCTGCCAATCCCGCGCCTGCGCCAGCGCGTCGGCGTCTCGGCCATTGGTGAACGCACGGCCCACGTCGCCCTCGGCAAAACCGGAGAGCGCGATCAGGCCGGCGGTGGTGCTCGCATCGAGCCAATCGCGCGAGAGCAGCGGGACTCCCCTTTCCTGGCCCTCGAGCCAGGCTCTCGTGACGAGATTGGTGACGTTCTGATAGCCGCCCGGATCCTTGCACAGCAGCGTCAGCCGGTTCGGTGGCTGCCGTTCGCCGGTGCGTAACAACACATCGACGCCAATGATGGGTTTGACGCCGCACTTCAATCCTTCGCGGTAGAACTTCACCATCGCGAAGAGGTTGTTCTGGTCGGTGACCGCCACCGCCGGCATACCGAGTGCAGCCGTACGCGCCACGAGTTCTGGAATTCGGACCACGCTGTCCTGCAACGAAAATTCGGTGTGCAGGCGCAGATGGACAAAAGACGGGGACGACATGGCGCGCGAGTTTACACACGAACGCGCGTGTAAAAACGCTTGCCAAAAGGATTCAGCCACTTGCGAACGAGATGGAAACTTGCGCGCCAGCGCGCGCGGAATTTCCAAAAGGTGTTCCGCGAAACTGCGCCGGTTTTCGAGGTTCGCGCGCGGCTCGACGCCGGCGATGCGCGCGTCGGGCGCGAATCTCGCGGCCGCTCCAGAGCCGCCGGCATGCGTACCCCGGCGATGGCGGGCAGTTTCATTCCGGGGCGTTGGCCTCGCCAAACTGGGAGCGACATCACACTCCTCACCCGCACCGCGGGCCTCTCCTGCAAGGCCCGAGCGCCAATTGGCGGCAGCGACACGGAAATTCTGTGAAGTTGTGAGTCGTTTCAACGGTGTAGCCGACGCGCAGGCGGATACTTCCGCCCTCGTTTGGACCATATTCCGGGGATTCAACATGGCGTATCGCGGCCGCTGGCTCGTCGGCGCTTTCACCCTGCTCGCCGCCAATGTTTCCTGGACCGCCTGAGGTTGGCAGCCGATGCGCATCCAGCGACTGCAGACCCGCATCATCGTGTTCTTCGTGGCACTGCTCGCGCTGGTGCAGGTAGCCGCATTCTGGTTCGTGAACGCCGCCAACTCGCGCAATGCCCAGGCGAAGGTCGCGGAAGAGCTGAACGTCGGCCAGCGCGTGTTCGCCCGGCTGCTCGATCAGAATGCCGAGAAGCTCAAACTCTCCGCCCGCGTGCTCGCGGCCGACTTCGCATTCCGTGAAGCCATCGCCACGCACGACACCGGCACCATCGCCTCGGTGCTGGCCAACCACGGCGCGCGCATCGGTGCCGCCGCGATGGTGTTCGTCGATCTCAACGGCAGTGTCGTCGCCGACACGCTGAGCCCGCAGGCATCGGCGCATGCCTTTGTGTATCCCGAACTGCTGCGCAGGAATGCCGCCAGCGCCAGCATGGAAGTGCTCGATGGCCGCGCGTTCCAGCTGGTCGCGGTACCGGTTCTCGCGCCGCTGCCGATCGGCTGGGTGGTCATGGGTTTTGCCGTCGACGACGCGCTCGCCAGCGATCTGCGTAATCTCACCGAGCTCGAAGTCACCTTCGCACTGGACGCTCCGCAGGGCCGCCGCGTGCTCGCCTCGACGCTCGACGACCGCGACCAGAAGGCGCTGCTCAGTGACATGCCGTCGCGCTCCAACACCGTGTCGCGCCTGGTGATCAAGATCAGCGGCGTCGATCACCAGGCACTGGTGATCCCGCTCGATCACAATGAAAACGCGCGCATCGTCGCCGTGCTGCATCGTTCATTGGGCGATGCGCTGGCGGCTTTCGGACAACTGCGCAATACGCTCTTCGTGCTGGCCGCGCTCAGCCTGGTGTTGTCCATCATTGGCAGCGTCGCGGTGGCCGGCAACATCACCCGGCCTCTCGAGGCCCTGGCCAGCGCCGCGGCACGCATCGAACTGGGCGACTACAGCGCACCGGTCAATCTCAAACGCAGCGACGAGATCGGCGTGCTCGCCTCGAGCCTCAACCACATGCGCGGTGGCATCGCCGACCGCGAGAAGCGCATCCTCAAGCTGGCTTACGAAGACCCGCTCACCGATCTCGCCAATCGCTCACGATTCTCCAACGAGCTCGCGCTCGCCATCACGCAGGCGATGCAGGGCAATCTCAAGCTGACCATCCTCATGATGGACCTCGATCGCTTCAAGTACGTCAATGACACGCTCGGTCACGGCGTGGGCGACCACGTCTTGCGCGAAGTGAGCACGAGGCTGCAGCAGACCGTGACGAGCGCCGAATGCATCGCCCGCCTGGGCGGCGACGAGTTCGCCATTCTGATCAAGCAAGGCGCGGGGCAGCCTGAAGAGAACGCCGACTTCGCCCGGACCTCGCGCGAGATCATCGCCGCGCTCGAAGCGCCGATTCTCTTCGAAGGACAACCGCTCGACGTCGGCACCAGCATCGGCATCGCGCATTTCCCCGAACACGGCCGCGATGCGCAGACGCTGGTTCGCAACGCCGACATCGCGATGTACGCGGCTAAACGAAACAAGACGGGTTTTGCCACTTACGAACAACACTACGACACCAGCCAGCAGGAACACCTGTCGCTGCTCGGCGAGCTGCGCCGCGCCGTCGAGCGCAACGAGCTGCGCCTGTACTACCAGCCCAAGGTTTCACTGCACTCCTCGCACGTGAGCGCGGTCGAGGCGCTGATCCGCTGGGAGCATCCGACGCGCGGCCTGGTGCCGCCGGCGCAATTCATTCCGTTCGCCGAGCATACCGGCTACATCAAACTACTGACCCGCTGGGTGATCCGCGAAGCCGTGCGCCAGTGCGGTGAGTGGCTGCGTGAAGGACTCACGCTGCAGGTGTCGGTGAACATTTCGGCGCGCGATCTCATGAACCGTGACCTGCCCGAGCACGTCGCGGAGCTGCTCGCCGAGCATGACGTGACGCCGGGCCTGCTGTGCCTGGAGATCACCGAGAGCGGCTTCATGGAAGACCCGGCGCACGCGCAGAAAGTCCTGGACCGCCTCGCCGAGCTCGGCGTCAAGCTGTCGATCGACGATTACGGCACCGGTTACTCGTCGCTGTCGTACATCATGAAGCTGCCAGTGCAGGAGCTGAAGATCGACCAGTCGTTCATCTCGCGCATGGCAGACGATGAGGAGATCTCGACCATCGTGCGATCCACGATCGACCTCGGGCACAACCTCGGGCTTCAGGTCGTGGCCGAGGGTGTCGAGGACGAGGCCGTGTGGGACATGTTGCGCAAACTGGGATGCGACGATGCCCAGGGCTATTTCATGAGCAAGCCGCTCGAAGCGCATGCACTTGCCAGCTGGATCCGCGACAACCACGGAAAATTCTCAGGGCTGCCTTCCTCAGGGCTGCCTTCCTCAGGGCTGACGCCCACTGTCAACGCCGCCGAAGCGGCGGCGTCCAAATGAGGCTGCAACCCTCAGTAGATTTCGGCGTCGTCCAGATAGTCGCTGGCGCGCACCGGCGAAAAGCTGCGGCGATGCAGAGGGCTCGGGCCCAGCGCATTCAGCGCCTCGACGTGAGCACGCGTGCAGTAGCCCTTGTGGCCTGACAGCGAGAAACCCGGATAGCGATGATCGAGATCGCGCATGAGCGCGTCGCGCGTGGTCTTGGCGAGGATGGAGGCCGCGCTGATCGACGGCACCGTGGCATCGCCCTTGATGACGGCCTCGAAGAGGCACTCGAATCCCAAGCCGTCCACGCACGGACAGCGATTGCCGTCCACGAATACCTGTTGCGGCGCAATCGCCAGCCCGAGCAACGCGCGCCGCATGGCCAGCATCGTCGCCTGCAGGATGTTGATGCTGTCTATCTCTTCCGCATCGGCCCAGGCGACGGCATAACACAACGCCCGTTCGCGGATCAGCTTTGCGAGGCGCTCGCGCTCGTCGGGCTCGAGCACCTTGGAATCCGCCAGGCCGCGAATCGGCCGCGCCGGATTGAGGATCACCGCCGCGGCCACCACCGGACCCGCCAGCGGACCGCGCCCGGCTTCGTCGACTCCGGCGACGCGCAGACGCACTCGCACTTTCACGACGGCACCGCGCGCGTCGCGAGCAACGTGACGATCTCGGCTGCGGCGCGTTCGGCGCCATCGCAACGCAGCCGCGCATGGATGGCGGCAAACGCCTGGCTCACCCGCGCCACTTCCGCCGGTTGTTCCAGCCAGCGCGCCAGTGCGTTGGCGAGATTTTCCGGGCTGGCGGCCTCCTGGAAGAACTCCGGCACCAGCTCGGTGCCGGCGAGCAGGTTTGGCTGCGAGAAATGCTTGATCTTCACCAGGCCAAGAGTACGCAACAGGAACGCCGTGATGAAGCCGAGGCGGTAGGCGACCACCATGGGACGTCCCGACAGCGCGGTTTCGAGCGTCGCGGTTCCGGAGGCCACCAGCACCACATCCGCGGCGGCGAGCGCAACTCGAGCCTGGCCGTCGAGCAGGCGAATCCGGGCGTTCGGCGCGTGTCGGGCGCTGCGCGCCGCGAACAGGCTGCCCAGGGCGGGCGTCACCATCGGGGCGACGCTCACGAGGCCGGGGAAACGCGCGCCCAACAACTCCGCGGCGCCGGCGAAAACTCCCGCCAGTTTTTCGACTTCACCGCGCCTGCTGCCAGGCAACACCGCCAGGACCCGCGCGGACGTGTCGATGCCGAGCTCGGCGCGCGCCGCGGCGCGGTCCACTTGCATCGGGATCTGGTCGGCGAGCGGATGACCCACGAACGCGGCACTCACTCCGTGCTCGCGATAGAAAGCTGGCTCGAACGGGAACAGGCACAACACCAGGTCCACGGACTCGCCGATGGTGCGCACGCGACCCTGGCGCCACGCCCACACCTGCGGACTCACGTATTGCACGGTAGTAAGACCGGCGCGCTTGAGCTGCCTTGCCAGGCCGAGATTGAATTCCTTGTAGTCGACGCCGACGAATACGTCCGGTCGAAACTCCAGAATCTGCCGGCGCAATGCGGCGCGCAGCCGCATGAGGCGCGGCAGGTGGGTGATGACCTCGGTGAGCCCCATCACGGCGAGCTCGTCGATGTCGTGCCAGGCCACGCAGCCGGCGGCGCGCATCTTCGGGCCGGCAACCCCGGCGAACTGTGCGTCGGGGAAGCGGCGCCGCAATGCCTCGATGAGCGCGGCACCGAGTGCATCGCCGGATGTTTCGCCTGCCACGAGTGCGATGCGCAAGCGCGACTCTTTGCTTAACGCACGAGGCTGCGCGTGGACTCGCCGATGAAATCGACGAAAATCTTGAGCTCCGGCTGGGTCGCGACCCGCGACTGAAGCTCCGCGACCGCGTCGGCGAGCTTCATGTCGGAGCGATACAGGATGCGATAGGCGTTCTTGAGATTGCGGATCTGCTCGGGCGTGAAGCCGCGGCGCTTCAGGCCTTCCGAATTGATGGAGTGCGGCACGGCCGGCGTTCCGACAACCATGACGTACGGCGGCACGTCGCGCGTCACCGCGGCGTTGTTGCCGATGAACGCATGCGCGCCGACCTTGGTGAACTGGTGCGTGCCGGAGTAGCCACCCATGATCACCCAGTCGCCGAGGTGCACGTGCCCGGCCAGCGTAGCGTAGTTAGCCATGACGCAGCGGCTGCCGACCTGGCAGTCGTGCGCCACGTGCGTGAAAGCCATGAAGAGATTGTCGCTGCCGATGGTGGTGACGCCGCCTCCGCCCACCGTCCCGCGGTTCATGGTGGTGAACTCGCGGAAGACGTTGCGATCGCCGATTTCCAGGCGCGTCGGCTCGCCGTTGTACTTGAGGTCTTGCGGCGCGTCACCGATCGAGGCGAACTGGAAGATCTTGTTGCCCGCACCGATCGTGGTGGGCCCCTTGATGACGGCGTGCGGCCCCACCCAGGTACCGGCACCAATGCGCACGCCGGCTTCGATCACCGAAAAGGGGCCGACCGTCACGTCCGCGGCGAGCTCCGCCTGCGGCGAAACGATGGCGCGGGGGTCGATGCCGCTCACTCGGAACGTGCCTTTGCCGAAGTCTTGTTGGTTTCGGGCGCGACCATCATTTCCGCGGAAGTTACCTCATCTTCACCGACGTAGGCGACGGTGGTGAATTTCCAGATGCCACGAAGCGCGCGCTCGAGCTTGGCGGTGAGGATGAGCTGGTCGCCCGGCTCGACCGGCTTGCGGAAACGTGCCTTGTCGATGCCCACGAAAAAGAACCGCGTGGAGTCATCCGGCACCACGTCGGCCGTGATGAAAGCCAGCAGGCCCGCCGTCTGCGCCAGCGCCTCGATGATCATGACGCCGGGCATGACCGGCCGGTGCGGGAAATGTCCGGTGAAGAACGGCTCGTTGGTGGTGACGTTCTTGATCGCCTTGATGCTCTCGCCCTTGATGCATTCGAGCACCCGGTCGACCAGCAGGAATGGATAGCGGTGCGGCAGCAGCCGTCTGACGCCCATGATGTCGAGTGAGATCGACTCGGTCATTTAGTTAGTCCTCGGAAGAATCCTTGTGCGCCGCGCCAAGCCCCAGGTGCTTCTCGACGGCGCGCAGACGCTTGGCCATCGGATCGAGCCGCTTGATGCGCCCGACGATGCGGCGCCAGGCGCTCGCCTCCTCGCTCGGCAGCGCGGAAGAATACACGCCCGGCTTCGAAATGGAGTGTGAGATGAAGGAAGTGCCCAGCACCACGACGTCATCGCAGAGCGTGATGTGCCCGTTGAGACCGGCCTTTCCGCCGAGGATGCAGCGCTTGCCGAGTACGCTGCTGCCAGCAATGGCCACGCAGGCGGCAAGCGCGGAATGGGCGCCGATGCGCACGTTGTGGGCGATCATGATGAGGTTGTCGAGCTTCACTCCATCCTCGATGACGGTGTCGCCGAGAGCGCCGCGATCGATGGTGGTGTTGGCGCCGATCTCCACGTCGTCGCCGATGTTGACGCCGCCAATCTGCGGCACCTTGATCCAGGCGCCCTTCTCCGGCGCGTAGCCAAAGCCATCCGAGCCGATCACCGCGCCTGGGTGCACGATGCAGCGCCGCCCGATGACCACGTGATGCGCGATGAACGCACGCGCCAGACAGCGCGAGTCGTCTCCGAGGATTGCGCCACGCTCGACGATCGCCCCCGGGCCGATGAAGCAGCGCGCGCCGATGCGCGCACCCTCACCGACGAATGCCTGCGCACAGACCTGCGCGGACGGATCGACGATCGCGCCGGAATCGACCACCGCCGACGGATGTCTGCCGGGCTGCAGCGGTGGATCGGGATGCAGAAAGGTCGCGACGCGCGCGTACGTGGCATGCGGATTGTCGACCACGAGCACGGGAACCGGCGCGCTTGCCGCCGAGCGCGCATCGAGAATCACGGCACCGGCACGCGTGCCCGCAAGCTGCGTGACGTATTTCGGATTGGCGAGAAAAGTGACGGCGCGCGGACCCGCCTGCGAGAGCGCAGCCACGGAATCGACCGTTAACGACGGATCGCCGCGCAGCTCACAGCCGAAACGTACTGCCAGTTCGCCGAGCGTCACCGTCATGGCGGCCGGCGCAAGAGCGCCTCGCTCCTATAAGGTCAGGGTTTCGGAGCGGGTTTCGCGGGCGCCGGCGCGGGCGCCGCACCGGCGGCCGGTTTCGGAGCGCGCGACACCAGTCCGCTCAGAACCGCGGCGGTGATGTCGACCGTGGGCGTGGCGTACAGGACGCCTTCGGCGATCACGATGTCGTAATTCTGCGCCTTGGCGTAGTCGCGGACTTCGCCAAACAACAAGCGCTGCAGCTTGTTCATTTCTTCCTGGCGCTTGGCGTTGGAGTCGTCCTGCAACTCGGCCTTCTTGCGCTCGATCTCGCGCGCGCTGTCGCGCAGGTCTTTCTCAGCCTTGGTGCGCTGATCGGCCGCCATGGTGGCCAGGTCTTTTTGATATTTGTCGTTGCGCGTCTTGAGCGCCTGCTCCTGGGCAATCAGCTGCTGCAGGCGCGGCCCGAACTCGGCTTTCAGGCCGTCCTGTACGACCTTCGCCTGTGGCGACTCTTCGAACAGTTTGGCGATGTCGACGACCCCGACCTTCAGATCGGCGGCGGCGGCGGGCATGGCAAAAGTCGCCGCGATCAGCGAACCCAGAAGAACTTTGCGGAAAAGAACCTGCACAGAAATTACCTCTTAGAAAGCCTGGCCAACCGAGAACTGGAAACGCTCTATCTCGTCCGGATAGGTGTTGAAGTCGCCTTTGTAGGCGTTCAGGGGCACGGCATAGCTGAAGCGGAACACACCCAGCGGTGCGAGCCATTGAACAGCCAAGCCCGTCGAATGCTTCAATTTATCATACCCGAACTCGTAATCGACCGGCAGGCCGCTGCGGCCGGCGAACTCGTAGCGATGGCCCGTCGAGAAAATGTTGCCGACGTCGTAGAACCAGGAGAGCCGCGCCGAGGTTTGAAACTTCTGCGGCAACGGGATGATGACTTCCGCCCTGCCCGTCACCTTCAAATTGCCGCCGAAGGGCCGACCGAAGTCGTCCTTGGGCCCCAGGCGACTCTCTTTATATCCACGCACGGTGTCGGGACCGCCGCCGTAGAACTGCCGATACGGTGGCAGCGCCGTCGTTTCGCCGACGTCCATGCCAAACGCAACGTCGGCGCCGAGTTGCAGCGTGAATCGACCGAACAGCGGGATGTACTTGATGCCCTCGTAGCTCGCGACGTAATACTCGACGTCGCTCACTCCGGGCAACGAATAGGCGAGACCGAACGAATGGCGCTGACCGCGATCGGCAAACAACGAGCGGTTGCGGGTGTCGTAATTCCACGAAGCGTTGAACTCCACCGTGTTGAACTCGGTGCTCCAGAGCTCGAGGTCGATGCCGGGCTCGCAGTTTCCGCCATTGGCGTTGTAGTCGAGGCAACGAAGCTGCGAATCGCCATTGAGCGCGACCCATTGCACCGCTTGCCGCGCGCTGCCGCTGCTGCTGGTGAGCAGGCTCGATTTCTGGAACTGCAGTCCCATGCGGATGCCCTGGTTCTCACCGATCGGGTAACCGATGTCGAAACCCGCGCCAATGGTCTCCGACGAAAAGTCCGACGACGCCGACACGAACTGCGTCTGGTCGCGATACGTCACGTTGCCGGTCAGGCCCACGCCGTTTGCCGTGAAGTACGGCTCGGTCACCGAAATTCCGTAGACCTTGCTGTAGCGGCCGGAATTCAGATCCACGGCCACGCGACGCCCGGTGCCGAGGAAATTCGCATCGGCGTAGTTGCCGCTCAGGATGAAGGACTGTGACTCCGAGTACCCGATGCCGCCGCCCAGCTGCGCCGACGGACCTTCCTCGATGTCATAGGTGACGTCGACCAGATCGGTGGAACCGGCGACCGGCTTGGTTTCGGATTCGACCTTCTTGATATACGGCAGGCGTTCGAGGCGCTGCTTGGAGCGGTCGAGCGCGGCATTCGAGAGCCAGCCGCCTTCGAGCTGGCGCATCTCACGGCGCAGCACCTCGTCGTTGATCTTGGTGACGCCATTGAAGGCGATGTGGCGCACGTACACACGATTGCCCGGATCGACGAAGAACGTGAGCGACAGCTCCTTGTTCTTCGGATCGCCGAGCGTGGTCGGCACGGGATCGACCTTGGCGAACGCGAACCCGTCTTCGCCCAGGCGGTTCTGCAGCAGCTCCTGGGTTGCGGTGATGGTCTTGCGCGAAAACTGGTCGCCGGGCTGCACGAGCAGATAGCGGCGCAGCAGCGCCTCGGGGACCACGAACGTGCCGGCGAGCTTCACTTCCTTGACCTTGAACACCTCGCCTTCGTTGACGTTCACGGTGATGAAGATGTCGTCCTTCTCCGGCGCGATCGCCACCTGCGTGGACTCCACGTCGAAGTTCGCGTAGCCGCGGTCCATGTAGAACGAGCGCAGCTTTTCCAGGTCGCCCTGCAGCGATTCGCGCGAATAGCGATCGTCCTGCTTGTAGAACGACAGCAGGTTGGGCGTCTTGAGCTCGAAGGCGTCGAGGATGTCCTTTTCCTTGAACGTGTGATTGCCGACGATGTTGATCTGGCGGATTTTCGCCCGCTTGCCTTCGACGATGTCGATCTTGATCTTGACCCTGTTGCCCGACACCTCTTCGACGGTGGTGTCGATGCGTGCCGCGTATTTCCCGCGCGCGCCGTATTGGTCCTGCAGGAACGACTTCACGTCTTCGAGCACCGAGCGATCGAAGGTCTTGCCCTGCGCGAGACCGACGTTGCGCAACGATTTGCTCAGGTCTTCGGTCTTGATGTCCTTGTTGCCCTTGAGCTCGAAGCTCTCGATGGTCGGTCGTTCGTTGACCACCACGATCAGCGTGTTGCCGTCGCGGCGCAGCTCGACGTCGCGGAAGAATCCCGTGTCGTACAGCGCGCGCACCGCCTCGCGGATGCGTTGCGGCGACAGGTTGTCGCCGATGTTGATCGGTAGATAGTTGTAGACCGTGCCTTCGGTGACGCGCTGCAGACCTTCGACACGGATGTCGCCGACGGTGAAC
>DASYKM010000184.1:0-21047 GCA_035995425.1 Steroidobacteraceae bacterium | reverse complement strand
AGCGGAACGCCGGTGTTCACGTGATGCGCACCGTGCTCGAGGATGTCGTGCAGGATGCGGCCAAGGCTCTTGGGCACGACCACGTTGATGGTTGTGGTGATGAAGCCGAGACGCTTCTGCCATTCGTCCCGCTTGTCGAACCACGCGACTTCCGGGTGAGTGTGCTGCACGTAGATGACCCAACCGATGATGCAATTGAATGTGAGGAACGGCACCACGAAGCCGCAGAGCAGCGTCCACGTGACCGAGTGATTGTCGTACACGGCCCAGAGCACCAGCGCGGTGATCCACGCGGCGCCGACGCCCAACACCAGAACGTTGTCCCACAGGAAGATCGCGCGGCGCACGCCGACATGTTTCTTGCTGGGCAGGATGAGCTTCTTCCACCACATCTCGATGAGGTAGTAGAGACCCTGGCCGAAGCCGGAACGATAGATGCGCTCGAGGCCGCGGCGGATTTTCGAAGCGGCCTGCCATTCTTCGGCGGACAGCGGCACCCAGACCTGATCGCGACCTTTGAGGTTGGTGAAGCCATGATGCGCGACGTTATGGCCCACATCCCAGAGCGAGAACGGCGTGAGCGACGGCAGGAAGGCAATGCGGCCGATGACTTTGTTGAGCCAGTCGTACTTGGTGTAGCTGCCGTGGCAGGCGTCGTGACCGATCACGAACAACCGCGCGATGGCGATCGAGGCCGGAATGATCATGAGTCCCTTCGCCCACCACGAATCGAAGGCGCAGGCACCGACGATGGCCGTGCCGAGAAAAGTGAGATCGAGCAGCAGGCGCAGCACCGGAAGGAGCGAGCCGCGGCGCATGTATTCCTGCATGACGACACGCACGGTGCGTTTGGCATCGGCGCGGGCTGAATCGGTCTTGGGAGCTTCGGTCATAAGGCGGCAAGACTATACGAAACAATCGCTTTCACCAACGTCTTCGGTGCCAATTTCGACGTGCGTCGCACACCGGAAACGACAGCCGAGGCCCGGTTGGCGGACGTAGGACAGCGCTCGCAAGCGCGCGTTGCACCCTCGACACGAATCGCCTTTGCGCCACAGATCGCACGCCGGGTTTCCCGTAACGAATCGCTGGTGTACCGCCCCGCTCCGGTTGACGCGTCATCCAGTTTAGTGGATGTTTCGTCCACTATGCAGGATATCAATGCCCGGATTGCCGCCCGTATGCGCGGCTTGCGCGCCGATTCGGGGCTGAGCCTCGAAGCGCTCGCCGGCCGCTGCGCCGTCAGCCGCTCGATGCTGTCGCTGGTGGAACGCGGCGAAACCAGCCCCACGGCCGTGGTGCTCGAGAAGATCGCCACCGCGCTCGGAATCACCCTCGCGTCGCTGTTCGACGATGCCGGCGCACCCGGAAGGCCGGTTTCGCATGCCGCGGATCGCCACACCTGGAAAGACCCGCACTCGGGGTACACGCGCCGAAACATTTCGCCGGCGAACTTCGCCTCGCCGCTGCGCATCGTGGACGTGGCTTTTCCGGCCGGCGGGCGCGTCTCCTACGAAAGCGGCGCGCGCGAAACAGCCGTGGCCCAGCAGATCTGGGTGCGTGACGGTGCCATCGAGGTCACGGTTGGCAAGACCACACACAAACTTGCCCGGGACGATTGCCTCGCCATGCAACTCGACGCACCGGTGACGTTTCGCAATCGCACGCGCAAGACGGCGCACTACATCGTGGTGCTGTGCTCGTGAGCGCTTTCACGGTTCGGCGACTCGAGGCGCTGACCTCGCGCGAATTCGGCGGGCTCTGCGAAGTGCTCATGGATTGCGTCGAGGGCGGCGCCTCGGTGAGTTTCATGCATCCCATGACGCTCGCGAAAGCCGCCGAGTTCTGGCGCGAGGCTGCCGCGAGTTTGGCGCGTGGCGAACGCGCGCTCATCGTCGCGGAAGATTCCGAGGGCCACATCCTCGGCACTGCCCAGGCCATCTGGGCCTCACCCGAGAATCAGCCCCATCGGGCCGACATCGCCAAGATGCTGGTGCATCGGCGCGCGCGGCGGCTCGGCGTTGGAGCCGCGGTGCTGAAAGCCGCGGAAACCGCCGCGCGTGAATCCGGCCGGACAGTGCTGGTGCTGGATACCGCCAGTGACTCCGCCGAAAGGCTCTATGAGCGCAGCGGCTGGCAACGCGTCGGTACGATCCCGGAATTCGCGCTGATGCCCGATGGCGCGCGCTGCGCCACGGTCGTCTACTACAAAAGGCTGGATTGACGCCGCTCGCGGGCGTGCGAAGCTTTCGCATCCTTCCGCAAGGGCGCGCCATGAAACGCAGAGATTTCCTCCAGTCCATGGGCGGCGCTTCCGCGCTCGCCTTCCTGCCCGCATTCACTCGCGATGCCTTCGCGGCGGCGGCAACGCTCGATGAGCTGATCATCAGCGAGATCGAAGTCCTGAAGTTGTCAGGCACTCACGAGCTGGTGCGCGGGCTCAACCGCCAGTACCAGGTGAATCCGCTGAACATCTACGAGGAACGCCGGCCGAAGCCTTTCAAGGATCCGCCGGACAATGCCAAGGCCGAACGCCTGCCTCTCACGCATTACTACGTGCGCATCCGCACGAAAGGCGGCCAGGAAGGCATCTACGGCGCCTTCGAAAAGGAGGTGTTGCCGGTGTTGTTAGGCACGCTGCGGCCGCTGGTCATCGGCCAGCATGCACTGGCGATCGAACGCATCTGGGATCAGATGTACCGCTCGAACCGGCACTCACGCGCCAGCCATTTCATGATGGCCATCAGCACCATCGACAATGCCTTGTGGGATCTGCGCGGACGGCAGTTCGGCGCGCCGGTGTTCCGTTTGCTAGGCGGGCCAACCCAGCTGCCGGTTCCGGTGTACGGCAGTTGCCTCGGTTTCGCGATCGACCCGCCGCTCGCGGCAAAACGCGCCCTGCAGCTGAAGAAAGACGGCTTCATCCGCCAGAAATGGTTCCTGGGTTATGGCCCAGGCGACGGCGCGCGCGGCATGGACCTCAACGTCCAACTGGTGAAGTCGCTGCGCGAGGCCCTCGGTGACGACGTGCAGATCATGTTCGACGCCTACCAGGGCTGGGACCTGCAATACGCGCTCGAGTGGTGCCACAAGGTCGAGCAATACCGGCCCTACTTCGTCGAAGAAGCCGTCCCCATGTCGGACCTCGAGAGTTTCATCCGGCTCTCCCGATCGACTTCGATTCCGATCGCGACCGGCGAACATCTTTATGGCCGCTGGGAAGCCGAGCAATTCTTCAAGGCCGATGCGGTGCAGTTCATCCAGGCGGATCCCGAGTGGTGCGGTGGCCTGTCCGAAACGGTGAAAGTGGCCCATCTCGCATCGGTGCACGGCGTTAAGCTCCTGCCGCACTGTCACAACATCCACGCCGCGCTGCACGTCGTGGCGAGCCAGTCGCCGGCGGTGTGCCCTTTCGGTGAATACCTCATCAACTACGTGCCCGAGAAACTGCACTTCATCAAGGATCCGCCGGTCACTGGCAACGGCCTGGTGCAACTGTCGGAGAAACCGGGCTTCGGAATCGAGCTCGATCCGGCCAAGGTGGAGAAGCAGGAAATCCTCACGTCGATCTGACGCCTCACAAGGACCCCGCATGCGCTTACGTTTACGGTCATCGATCGCGGCAGCAATGAGCCTGATGTCCGTCGCCGCTGGCGCGGCCGACATCACCGCCAGCCGGCAAACCGCTGCGTCCGTTCAGGCACGCGCCGGCGAAGCGGAATTCCGCGCGCTCTACCGCGAGCTGATCGAGATCAACACCACCCTGTCGGTGGGTTCGTGCACCGAGGCTGCCACGGCTATGAAGGCTCGCCTCAGTGCCGCGGGATACCCGGAATCGCAGCTCCATCTGCTGACGCCACCCGGTCAACCGAAGGGCGGCAATCTCATCGCGCTCCTGCCCGGCAGCGACGCAAAACTGAAGCCGCTGTTGCTGCTCGCGCACATCGACGTGGTGGAAGCCAGGCGCGAGGACTGGACCCGCGATCCGTTCCAGCTGGTCGAGGAAGACGGATTTTTCTACGCGCGCGGCTCCTCGGACGACAAGGCGATGGCCGCGGTCTTCACCGATGCGCTGGTGCGTTACAAGAAGGAAGGCTATCGCCCGAAGCGCGGCATCAAGCTCGCGCTGACCTGCGGTGAGGAGACTCCTAACAACTTCAACGGGGTGAAGTTCCTGGTCGAGAATCATCGCGACCTCATCGACGCGGCCTTCGCGCTCAACGAAGGCGGCGGCGGACGCTATGACCAGAAGACCGGCGTCTATCGCTTCGTGGCCGTGCAGGTGGGCGAGAAGCTGTATCAGGACTTCAAGCTCACGGCGACCGACCAGGGCGGGCACTCTTCCCGCCCCACTCCCGCAAATCCGATCTACCGGATGGCGCGCGCCCTGGCGAAGATCGACGGCTACAGTTTTCCGATCGAGTTCAACGACACCACGCGCGTGTACTTCCAACGTTCCGGCGCAATCGAAGGCGGACCGAAGGGTGCCGACATGATTGCCGCCGGCAAGACCGGCGACGCCGCGGCGGTCGCGCGCCTGCTCGGCGACCTCTCATTCAACGGAACTCTGCACACCACCTGCGTCGCCACGCAGATCGAAGGCGGTCACGCGCCGAATGCGCTGCCGCAGAATGCCACCGCGAATGTGAACTGCCGTATTTTCCCGGGACACGATCAGAAGGAAATTCTCGCGGCGCTGGCCACGGCGGTGGCGGATCCGGCGCTCAAGATCGAGTTCGCCGACACGCCGGAGACTCCCGGCGCGCCGCCGGGTCTTTCGAAGGAAGTGCTGCAGCCCGTCGAAGCACTGACCAGCGACATGTATCCGGGAGTCGCGGTGATTCCCGTGATGTCCTCGGGTGCGACCGACGGACGCTTCCTCACACCGGCCGGTATTCCGACCTATGGCGTGTCGGGAATGCTGAGCGACGGAGCCACGAGCAACGCGCACGGCCTCAACGAGCGCATTCGCGTGCAGACGCTGGTCGAAGGGCGCGAGTTTCTCTACCGGCTGACCAAGCTATATGCCGGTGGCAGATAGCCGCGCCTAATAACCTTTCTTGAAGTCGACCACCGACAGCAATTTGTCGCCGGCCGCGAAGCGGCGCACCTGCTCCTTCAGGATCAACATGCGGGCCGTCTGGCCCAGATCCGAAAGCGCCGACATGTGCGGTGTGATGATGATGTTCCTGGCCTTCCAGAGCGGATGATTTTTCGGAAGCGGCTCGGGATCGGTGACGTCGAGGCCCGCGCCTCCAATGGTTCCCGAGTTGAGTGCCGCCACCAGATCGTCCGTCACCACGCTGCCGCCGCGACCCACGCTGATGAAATAAGCGGTCTTCTTCATGCGCGCGAACATCCTGGCATCGAAGAGGTGCGTCGTCGCGGGAACCAGCGGCAGCGCCGCCACCACCACGTCGGCCTCGCCGATCATGGCCGGCAGCTCGTCGGAAAGACCCACGCGACTGACGTAATCGGGACCTTCGCGCGAGCTGTTGCGAGTGCCGATCACCTTCATCCCCAGCGCGTGCGCGCGCTTCGCAACTTCGAGGCCGATGCCGCCCAGGCCCGCGACCAGCAGGGTCTTGCCGGTCAGCGCCTGTGGTTGTGAGCCTGCGAAATTGCGGTTCCAGCCCTCGCCGGTCGCCTGCCGGCCCACCGACACCTGCAAGGAACGCGACAGCGCGAACATCAGCGCGATGGTGTGCTCGGCCATCACGGGGCCGGCGACCGCGCGCATGTTGGTCACGGTGAGACCCGGCCTCTCGAGGGCAGGCTTGCCCAGGCACGATTCAACGCCGGCTGACATGACCGCAACCCAACGCAATCGCTTCGCCGCGGCGAGGACACCCTCATCGCAGGCGACGTCGTCACCGCCGATGATCGCGTCGGCGGAGGCGGCCTCCTTGATGAGCCCGGTCGCGTCAGCGACGAACACCACCTCGACGCCGGGAGCAACGCCTGCAAGCGTTGCACGTATTTCCTGCGTGCCCGTGCCATTGGGATTCTGCGTGGCCATCACGATTCGCCGGGGAGCGCGCCAGCCGGGCATGTCGCGCAGCGCGGTCGGCGATTCCGCAAGTCCAAGCTCGTGGATGATTTCGATGGCCTTGGGATCGGCGGGCGGCGGCTCGTCCTTGGCCGCGGCGGCAATGGCGAACAGACTCGCGGCGAACAACACCGCGTGCTTCGAAAACTGGCGCATCCCCTTCTCCTTGAGTCGCTGCACTCGCGTCCGCACGCGGGCGGATATCTTGCCACGCGCAACGGAAATGGGGACAGGCGGATTACTGCAGGAGACCGGCCTTCACTTCTTCCTGCGAGAGTAGCTGGACGGGCACGGCCTTCACCCTCCAGATGTCGTTGCAGTACTCGCGGATGGTGCGATCCGAAGAGAACTTGCCCGAGCGCGCGGAATTGAGGATGGACATCCGCGTCCAGCCTTCCTTGTCGCGGTAGCTCTGGTCGACGAGTGCCTGGCAATCGGCGTACGACTGGTAGTCGGCGAACACGAAGTACGGATCGTGATACACGAGATTGTCGATGAGCGGCTGGAACTGACTGCTGTTGCCGCGCGAGAAGAAGCCATCGCGGATGAGTTGAATGACGGCCTGCAGTTCTTCGTTCTGCTCGACAAACTCCATGGGGTGGTATCCCGCGGCGCGCCGCGCCGCGACTTCGTGGGCTTCGAGGCCGAACAGGAAGAAATTCTCGACGCCGACTTCTTCGCAGATCTCGATGTTGGCGCCGTCCACGGTTCCGATGGTCAAGGCACCATTCATCTGGAACTTCATGTTGCCCGTGCCGGACGCTTCCTTGCCGGCCGTTGAGATCTGCTCGGACAGGTCGGCCGCTGGATAGATCTTCTGGCCGTTGGTCACGTTGAAGTTCGGAAGATAAACGACCTTGATGAGATCGCGCACACCCGGGTCGCGGTTGATGATCTCCGCCGCCGCGGTGATCAGGCGGATGATGAGCTTCGCCAGGAAGTAGCCCGGCGCCGCCTTGCCACCGAATACGAACACGCGCGGCTCCATCGTGAACTTCGGATCGGTCTTCAGCCGGTGATAGAGCGCGATGACATGCAGGATGTTGAGGTGCTGGCGCTTGTATTCGTGGATGCGCTTGACCTGCACGTCGAAGATCGCCGACGGATCGACGATCACGCCGGTGCGTTGTTCGATGAGTCCGGCCAGCGCCGTCTTGTTGGCGTGCTTGATCTGGCGCCACTCCGCCCGGAAATCCGGATCGTCGACCAACGGCTCGAGTTTGCGCAGCTCGTACAGGTCGCGGATCCAGCCTTCACCGATGCGTTGAGTGATGCAGTGCGCGAGGCGCGGATTGGACAACACCATCCATCGACGTGGAGTCACGCCGTTGGTCTTGTTGGAAAACTTGTTTGGCCACAGAGCCGCGAAGTCGCTGAGCACGTCGCTCTTGAGGAGCTCCGAGTGCAGCGCCGCGACGCCGTTGATGGCATGACTGCCGACGCTCGCCAGGTGCGCCATGCGCACATAGCGCTCGCCGGCCTCGTCGATGAGTGAAAGGCGCGAGATGCGCTGCTCGTCGCCGAAGAAGGCCATGCGCACTTCATCGAGATGGCGCGCGTTGATCTCGTAGATGATTTCGAGGATGCGCGGCAGCAGGCGGCCGAACATGGGCAGCGGCCAGCGCTCGAGCGCCTCCGGCAACAGCGTGTGATTGGTGTAGGAACACGTCTGCCGGGTAATCGCCCAGGCGCGATCCCACTCGAGGTTCATCTCGTCGACCAGCAGGCGCATGAGCTCCGCCACGGCAATCGACGGATGCGTGTCATTCATCTGGATCGCGAATTTCTCGTGGAAGCGCTCCGGCGGAATCTTCTGGACCTTGCAGATGCGCAGCATGTCCTGGAGCGAACACGACACGAAGAAGTATTGCTGCTCGAGCCGCAGCTCCTTGCCCCTCGCCTGTTCGTCGTTCGGATAGAGAACCTTGGTGAGATTTTCGCTGGCCACCTTCTGGTTGACCGCGCCGTAGTAGTCCCCGCGGTTGAACGTGCCGAAGTCGAAGGATTCAGGAGCCTCGGCCTTCCACAGCCGCAGCGTGTTGGAGGTGTTGACGTGATAGCCAAGAATCGGTGTGTCGTAAGGAATGCCGTTGACGATGTGGCCCGGCACCCAGCGCGTGCGCTTGCGGCTGAATTCGTCGTACCAGACTTCGGTGTGGCCGCCGAACTTCACGTCGCAGCACCATTCGGGCCGCGCGATTTCCCACGGGTTGCCGTAGCGCAGCCACTTGTCGGTCTTCTCCACCTGCCAGCCGTCGACGATTTCCTGCTGGAAGATGCCGAATTCGTAGCGGATGCCGTAACCGAGGGCGGGCACTTCGAGCGTCGCCAGCGAATCGATGAAACAGGCCGCGAGGCGCCCGAGACCACCGTTGCCCAAACCAGGCTCGTCTTCGTGCGCTAACAACTCTTCGAGGTCGAGGCCGAGCTCGGCGACCGCGGTGCGTGCGGTTTCATAGATGCCGAGGTTGATGAGGTTGTTGCCGAGGTGCGGCCCCATGAGGAACTCGGCCGACAGATAGGCGACGGTTCGCGAGCCCTGCTTCGTATACGCGGCCGCCGTGCTGATCCAGCGCTGCAGCATGCGATCGCGCACGGCGTAAGCCAGCGCCATGTAGTAATCGGTCTTGGTGGCGAGTGCCGGAAACTTGCCCTGTATGTAGAAGAGGTTGTCGAGGAAGGCGTGCTTGAGCGCCTCCTTGCTCATGGCAACGCGATCTTCGTCAATCCGCGGCGGACTGCCCGTGAGGCTCGAGAGACTGGTTACGGGAGGACTCACGGAAGGTTTGCCTCGTCGAGGTTGTTGTCCGGACTCTGCAAGATTCATGCAGGGAATTTCCAGAGGATTTGCCACAATCGCGTGACAATCTGCACCGCGGCGAAGCGTACGCGCGAAAAGCGGCTCCGCGGCGGTGCAAGCCTTCTTAGCGACTCATTTCATACGCCTGCATGATCGTGGCGTACTTGGTCAGCATGTTCGGCACTTCCCACCCGGGAAGCTTGCCGGCGCGCAGGTATTTCAGGAAATGCTCGGTGACCTGCGTGAAATGCGCTTCGTGGCCGTTGTGATATTTCTCGGGAACGGTGATGACAAACAGCTCGCCTTCGCGTTTGACGTCGATGCCCGGATAGACCTTGGCGACGGCCGCGAGCGCCGATCGCAGCACCTTCTCGTGCGCGTCCGCGGTCACGGAAGGATTGCGCTCCACATACAGCACCGGCTTGTAGCCCTGCTCCGCCCCTTGCCTGATGGTGAGCGACACCTTTGTGCCACGCATCACCGAGAAGTGGGTGTCGCCCGCGCCGGGAGGCGCCTCGAAATCCCAGGTCACCGACACGCGTGCATGCACGCCTTTCAGCGCGTACGTGAACTCGCCGTTGGCTGGTGCCTGCAGGACGCCATCCTTGATGTACGGCGAGAGGAACGCGGGAAATTCTGTCGCCCCTGTCAAACGTCGGAATTGTTCGAGCGTGATCGGCGTTGCCCAGCGCCGCGCCTCGAGCACCTTGACGTCGGCCGGCTTCAACGTGACTTCCGGAAATGCCTCCCACTGCACGAGATCGACCAGGTGCGTGGTGACATCGACGATGCCCGCGCCCTGTTGCGCCGGATCGAAGAACCACTGCGGACGCTTGAGCTGCGCCCCGGCGACCACCTTGGAGAAATTGTGGACGCTGATTTTCGAGATGGCGGGATTGTCAGGCGTGCCCTGCTCGAGCGTGCCGAACAATTCCGGCTGCCGCGAGAACGCACGCTGCAACATCGTCGTGATCTCGAAACGCTCGGTCATGATGTCGTAGAGCAATACGCCTTTCTTCTCCGCGTTCGCGAAGTCGGCTTCGAGTTGTTTGAAGTCGGAAGGCCGGATCACCATCGGCTTGTCGGCGAGCACGTTGAATCCCGCGGCGATCGATTTCGCGATGAATTCCGTCTTGCGTTCGTTGTTGCCCGAGATGACCACGACTACCGGCAAGGCGCGCGGCGCGAGCGCACGCTGCAGATAGTCAGGGCCGATGTATATTTGCTCGATCCAGTGCGTAGGGTCGTCGCTTCGCGAATTGAACGCATCGATACGCTTCAGATGCTGCACGACGTCGTCGCCTTCCGGCGCGAATACCAGCACCTCCGGAGCCACGCCTGGCAGCATGAACTTCTGCACCAGCGCAGCGTGGAAATGTCCGGGATCGAGAGTGATCAATTGCACGGGGCCTTCCTTGCTCTGCGCGTTCGCGATGCCCGCGATGCACGCAAACGCGGCCGCCACCAAGGCGGCCGCTCCTTTGCGGATTGTGGTCAGCTCTTGCGGTCAGGCCTTGGCCAGGTTCGCGGCGCCGTAAGGCGAACGTTCGCCGCGCGACAGCATCGAGTTCGCTTCTTCGTCGTTCTTGAAGCGCTCCGTCTTCGGATCCCACTCGAGCGGACGGCCTAACTTCATCGCGATCCAGCTGACGATGCAGGCGGTGTTGCTGCGATGGGCCACCCACGCCGGCGCCAGCGGCGTCTTGCGCGAGGCCACGCTCTCGAGCCAGTTCTTGTGATGCGACTTGCTCACCGGCAGCGTATGCGACAGACCCTTCGGATCGAGCAGCTTCGGATCGCTGGCGTCGAGCGGCGGCAGGTTTGCGCCCTTGGCTTGCGGATCGCTCGAGGTGGTGCCCGTGCCTTCGCGCGTCACCCAGATCCAGCCCTCGTCACCGATGAACTTGAGGCCGGTGTTGTATTTGTCCGAGACGTTCACGACCACCTTCCGCGGGTACTCGAGCGTCACGTCATAGGCACCGTGCACGTTCCAGATGCGGTCCGGGTCCGGGAACTCGCCCTTGCCCGAAACTTTCGAGGGGCCGGTGTCTTCGAACTGCAGCGCCCAGTGCATGGTGTCGTAGTGATGCGCGCCCCAACCGGTGATCATGCCGAGGCAGTGAGCGTCGTGGCGCAGCCAGCCCGGCCGGCTGTAGCCCTCGCGCGGGTGAACCCGCATTTCCGTGTAGTACCTGGCCGGCGTCGGCCCTAACCACTGCCCGAAGTCGAGGTTTTCCGGAATCGCCTCGGGCGGCGTATCCGGCGCGGTCGGGTCGATGGGCAGGCCGATTTCCACGCGCTGCACATTGCCGATGCGGCCCGAGCGGATGAGCTCGGCGGCGCGCCGGAATTGCTCCCACGATCGCTGCTGGCTGCCCACCTGCAGGATGCGGCCGTGCCGCTTGACCGCATCGCGCAGGATCACACCCTCGGCGTGCGTCATGGTGAACGGCTTCTGTAGATAGACATCCTTGCCCGACTCGATGGCCCCGAGCGCGAGCTCGGCGTGCCAATGGTCCGGCGTGCTGATGACCACCGCATCGATGTCCTTGCGACCGATGAGCTCGCGGTAGTTGTCGAAGGTGCGGATCTGCGGCGCCTTCATGTTGCGATCGGTGTACGACTTCTCGATGATCTTCACGCCATCGGCGAGACGCTTCGAATCGAGCTCACAGATCGCCACGTAGTCGGCGAGATCGGATTTGATGACGCCGGGCATGTCGTGGCCCTGGGCGATGCGGCCGCAGCCGATCTGACCGACACGGATCCGCTTGTTGGCGCCCCATGCCCGTGAAGAAATGACGAGCGGCGCAACGGCAGCGCCGATGGCAGCACTTCGAATCACCTCACGCCGCGTGATCGACTTTTTCATGGCTGCGAATCCATTCTGGCTGGAAGGGACGCCGAGTATATGCGGGCCCCAAATCAAACCAAATTAGACGAAATAGGAGCCCATCACTCGTAGCGAAGGGCCTCGATCGGATCGAGCCGCGAAGCCTTGCGCGCCGGATACAGTCCAAACACCACCCCGACGCCGGCGCTGACCGCGAGTGCCGCCACCACGATCGAGGTGCGCGTAACCATGGTCCAGCCGAACTTGCTCGCCAGCAGGTAGCCGAATCCGACGCCGAAAATGACACCGAGCGCACCGCCAATGGCGGCGAGCACCAGCGCTTCGACCAGGAACTGCGCCATGATGTCGGCGGGCTGCGCGCCGACGGCCATGCGAATGCCGATCTCGCGCGTGCGCTCGGTCACCGACACCAGCATGATGTTCATGACGCCGATGCCCCCCACTATCAGCGAGACCAGCGCCACCGAGAACAACAGGCTCGTGACCGTGTCCTGCGTCGAGGTGAGCATGCTGGTCATCTCCGCCATGCTGCTGGTGGAGAAATCGTCTTCGTCTTCGGGTCCGAGACGATGGCGTTCGCGCAGCAACGCGCCGATTTCCTGGCGTGCACGCGGAATGGCTTCCGGCGACACGGCGCTCACGAAGATACGGCCCGGCACGAACTTGCCCAGCCCGCGCTGCATGCGCGACTGGAAGGTGGACATCGGAATGAAAATGACGTCGTCCTGGTCCGAACCCATCGCGTTCTGACCTTTGCGCTCGAGCACACCAATGATGGTGAACGGCGCGTCACGAATCCGGATGATCTGCCCGATGGGGTCAACGCCGGGACCGAACAGGTTTTCCGCGGCCGTCTGCCCAACCACCGCATTCTTGGCGGCGCCCGCCTGGTCCGAGGCCGTGAACATCGCGCCGCTCGACACCGGCCAATTGCGGATCGTGAAGAAGTCGGGCGTCGTGCCCGTGATCTGCGTGTTCCAGGTGTTGGTCTCGGAGATCACCGGCTGGCTGGCGTTCATCTGCGGCGCGACTGCGCCGACCGAAGGCAACTCGGTCTGAATCGCACGCATGTCTTCCCAGGTGATCGTGGGCTGTGAGCCCTGACCGCCGCGGCCACCTGGCCCCTGGCTCGATCCCGAGAACAACATGACGATGTTGGTGCCGGCGCCTTCGATCTGCGCGCGCACGCGTGACTTCGCGCCCTCGCCGATCGACTGCATGAAGATCACGGCGCCGACACCGATGATGATGCCGAGCGCGGTGAGAAAGGAGCGCATCTTGTTTCGCGTCAGCGCGATTCCCGCGAGACGCAGAGTTTCACCGGCCGGAATCATGAAATCTCCTTGAGCACGGGTTTCTGGCGTTCGTCGCTGACGACGCCACCGTCCTTGAGCAGTAGTTTGCGCGCGGCATAGGCCGCGACGTCGGGCTCATGCGTGACGAACACGATGGTCATGCCGGAAGCCTGCAGATCCGACAGCAGCTTCATGATCTCGACCGTCGTCACGGAATCGAGATTGCCCGTGGGTTCGTCGGCGAGTATCAACGGCGGGTTGGTCACCAACGCACGCGCGATCGCCACGCGTTGTTGCTGGCCGCCCGACAATTGCGAAGGATGGTGTCCCGCGCGATGCGAAAGGCCGACGCGGTCCAGCGCTTCCTTGGCACGCTTGTGCCGTTCGGCAATGGGTACCTTGGCGTAGATCAGCGGCAGCTCGACGTTCTCGACCGCCGAGGTGCGCTTGAGCAGGTTGAAGCTCTGGAACACGAAACCGATGAATTCGTTGCGCACCTTCGCGAGCTCGATGCGCGACAGCTTCGCCACGTCGCGATCGGCTAACAAATAACTGCCGCGCGACGGGGAGTCGAGGCAGCCGAGCAGGTTCATCAGCGTCGACTTGCCCGAACCCGACGAGCCCGAGATCGCCACGAACTCGCCGCGTTCGATGGAGAGATTCACGTCGTGTAGCGCGGCAAACTCGGTGTCGCCGGATTGGTAGATCTTGCCGAGGTTGCGCAGTTCGATGAGTGCCATGTGAACGACGCTAAAGGATTCGCGGCCCGCGCTGCTGCTGCCCACCGCGCTGACCCTGCTGGCCATTGTTTTGCCCGGCGATTCCAACGATGACCGCCTCGCCTTCCTTGAGCTCTCCGCCGGTGACTTCCGTCACGCGACCATCGGTCAGACCCGTCGTCACCTCGCGCGGAACCGGCGCCCCGTCGAGGAGAACGTAGACCGTGCGTTTGACCACGGCGGGGATTGCCGCGTCGTCGGCGTCGGATTCGCCACCCTTGTCACGGCGCCACTTGTTCTGACCGCCGCTGGCATCGCCCGCGTTCTGGCCTTGCCCCTGACCGGCTTCGCGGCGCTGGCCGGCACCAGAGGAAACAGGGGCTGCGCCTGCGGCAGGTGCGCCTTCGGGCCGGAAACGCAACGCCGTGTTGGGCACGGACAGCACGTCACGGCGGCGGTCGGTGACGATGCTGACGGTGGCAGTCATGCCCGGCTTGAGCTTGAGATCGGGATTGGCCACGTCGATGACGGCGTCATACGTGACGACGTTCTGCACCACCTGGGCTGCATTGCGGATGTCGCGGATGGAGCCGCGGAACGGCTCACCGGGATAAGCATCGACCGTGAACGAGACGCGCATGCCCGGCTTCAGCCGGCCGATGTCGGACTCGGCGACGTTGGTGTGCACTTCCATCTTCCGCAAGTCCTGCGCGATGGTGAAGATGACGGGCGCCGACAATGAAGCCGCCACCGTCTGGCCGACGTTCACCGCACGCGAGATCACCACGCCATCGGTAGGCGACACGATGTCGGTGTAGCGCAGATTGGTTCTTGCCGTCTCGAGTGCCGCGCGTGCCTGGGCGAGCTGGCCCTGTCCCTGGTCGACCGACGCACGCGCGGCGCGCGCCGTGGCAACGGTGTTGTCGCGCTCGGTTTCGGAGATGAGGCGCTGCGCGTAGACCTCGCTGGCGCGCTTGGCCTGGCGTTCGGCGTCTTCGGCCGTGACCGTGAGGCGCGTGACATTGGCGCGAGCCGCGGTGACGTTGGCTTCGGCCGAGACCACCGATGCTGCAAACAGCGACGGATCGATCTTGGCGATCAACTCACCCTTCTTCACCGGCGAATTGAAGTCGGCGAACAAAGCCTGAACCCGGCCCGATACCTGGCTGCCGACGTCCACGGTGACCACTGCCTGCAGGCTGCCCGAGGTACTGACGCGAGAGACGACACTGCCGCGTTCGGCCGTGACGGTCTGGTATTCGGGGGTGTCGCCACGACCGGTCGCGAACCGATAGGCAAAAAACAGTACGACGAGGACGATCGCGACCAGCCAAATGAGGCGGGCGCGGGAAAGTTGTTTGAGCAATTTCGTATCCGATCTGACGTGGCGCGCTCTTCGCGCACAAGTGTAGATCAGTCAGGGGCTACTGCGTTCCCCTAAAAAGTTATCGATGCCCTGTCAACCGCGACGAGCCATCGGCGTTGCCTTCATACCCGGCTGAATCGCCAGGTAGGTGCCGGAGGTACTGCCGTTTCTCAACAAAGGTTCGATATCCGCCGCAGCCATCGGCCGGCCATGCAGGTAACCCTGCGACTGGTCACAACCCATCTTCGCCAGCATCTCGAACTGCTCCGGAGTTTCCACGCCCTCGGCCACCGTGGTCATGTCGAAGGCCTTGCCGAGCGCAATGATGGTCTCGGCGACCGTGCGGCCGGTGCCACTGGCGGTCAGGCCACTGATGAAACTGCGGTCGATCTTGAGCATGTCGACCGGCAGCTCGGCCAGCCGGCTCAACGATGAATAGCCGGTGCCGAAATCGTCGATGGCCACGCGGATGCCGGAGCGGCGCAGAACACGCAATTGCGACACCGCCGAACTCACGTCGTCGATCAGCACGCCTTCGGTGATCTCGATGTCGATGCCGCTGCTCTCGTTGCGCCACTCGCCGACGATATCCAGCAGGTGATCGGCAAACGAGCGACGGCGAAGCTGGATCGGCGAAATGTTCACGGCGACGCGCCCCGGTGAGAGTCCCGCGCCCAGCCAGCGGCGCAGGTCGGATGCCGCCTGGCGCAGGATCCAGTCGCCGAGCGGAACGATGAGGCCGCTGGTTTCAATCAATGGCAGGAACGCACCTGGCATCACCAGCCCGGCTTCGGGATCGCGCCAGCGCACCAACGCTTCCAGGCCGCGAATCGTGCGCGTGCGCACGTCGACCTTCGGCTGGTAATGGAGCTCGAATTCCTGGCGTTCGACCGCGGCACGCAGGCGGTGCTCCATGGTCATGCGCGACACCACCGCCGAGCTCAGCTCGAGGCGATGCGGCAGGTATTTCTCGCCGGTGCTCTTGGCGCTGCGCAGCGCCGCCTCGGCGTTCTGCACCAGCGCGTTGGCGTCATTGCCGTTGTCGGGGTAGCGCGCGAACCCGCACTTCACGTCGACCGGAATGCCGCGGCCATCGACCACGAACGGCGCCCGGAACACTTCCGCCACCTGCTCCTGCAACCAGTGCACCGCTTCATCTTCGTCGCCGGCCGCTTCCATGATGAGCCCGAAGGTACCGGCGCCGAAGTGCGCCAGTAGTTCGGTCGTGTCCATGTGGCGTTTGAGACGGTCGGCAACCTGTTGAAGCAGCAGGTCGCCGGCGTGCCGGCCGAAGGAGTCGTTGATGGATGAAAGCTGTTCGATGTCGAGCACCGCGACTGCGGGCGTACCGCGCCGTCCGATGCGCGGCTCGAGTGCTCGCAACAGGCGCTCGCAGAAAAGCCCGCGCTTGGCGAGGCCGGTCAGTGGATCGAAATAGGACAGGAAGCGGACTTCGTCTTCCTTGTGAAGGTATTGCAGCGCGAACGACAGGTTGGCCACCAGCTCGCGCAACATGCGCGACTCCTCGTCACCGACGGCGCCCACGTCGTAGGAGGTGAGCATGAGTGCGCCCACCGGCGTGCGATCGACGAGCAGTGGATAGGCGACGACACTGCGGAACCCGGAGTCCATGAGTGAGGCGCGTGCCGCCAGTCCCATGTCGAGCTGCTGCAGATCGTTGCAGACCATGGACACACCGGTGCGCAGGACGCGCCCCATGACGCTCGAGTCTTCACCCGCGGAATCGGCGATGCTGAACGTGAGCTGTTGCGCGCTCTGACTGTCGACGCTGCCCGACCACGCAGTGGGCCGTGCCGTGCGCGTGCCAGGTTCGATCAACGCCACCATGGCACTGGCGTAGCCGCCGACCGAAGTTGCGAGGCGGCAGGCCTCGACGAGGATTTCGCGCCGTTGGCGGATGCGCACCATGGCGCTGTTCACGCCGCTCAGCATCTTCAACACGCGCGTCAGGCGGCTGATGTGTTTTTCCTGGCGCCGGCGCTCGGAGAAATCACGCTCGCTGCCGCGAAACCCCATGACCCGCCCGTTTTCGTCGAGCAAGGCAAGCATGTTGCGTTCGAGCCAGCGATAGCTGCCGTTGCGATGCCGCCAGCGGGCCTGGAGATTGATGGCGGTGCGCTGGCTCGGTCCAAGCGTATGCGTGGCGAAATCGAGCGCCGCCAGATCTTCCGGATGAATGTACTGCGACGCATTGGTGCCGAGAATTTCGTCGGGCGAATAGCCGAGGATGCTGCGCACCGAATCGCTGCAGAAAGTGAACTTGCCGTCGCGGTCGTGTTCCCAGATCCAGTCCTGCGACGTGGCGACGATGTCGCGCAACTGCTGTTCGAGAGACGAGCGAGCGCGGCGAATGGACGCGTCGTCGAGGGCCCGGCGCACCGCCGGTACGAGCCGCGCCATGTTGGTCTTGAGCACGTAGTCATAGGCACCGCGCTGGAGCGCATCGATGGCGCGTTCCTCGCCGATGGTGCCGGACAGAAAGATGAATGGCGTGTGGGGCACGAGCTCGCGCGCGATCTCCAGCGCCGACAGGCCGTCGAATCCAGGCAGCGTGAAATCGGAAAGAATCAGGTCGGGTTTAGTTTCGATGAGCGCCTGGCGGAGGACGGCCTCGGAATCCACGCGCTTCCAGTTGCACGAGAAACCACCCGACTCGAGCTGACGGATGGCGATTTCCGCTTCCATCGGCATGTCTTCGACCAGAACCACTCTTACCGGCTGCATGTAATTTTTTCCCCGCGACTAGTTAGTTCCCGCGCACCCTTAAGGCCGGCTCTAATAGTCGCCTCACGTCCACTGCATCGGCACATCTCCCCCCGGCCTTTGCAGACGCCTTCAAAATAGTCCACTGAAGAGTACTCGCATGTGACGCAGTCCGCAGACGCGGCGATCCCACTAACTAGATTGATGCGTTCGGTTGCGTACAGATCCGGCCTGTGCGTCAGACTTTTCCCACAAGGCGCACCCAGGCTTACTCCTAGGCATTTGGCCCTTGACCTAAAGCGGGCGGAAACTAGGCCGTAACAGACGTGTGCGGCCTTTCCTACGCGGGAGCAGTGTTCATGGGCGAATCATCCTCGGTCACAGATGGCGACGTCGCGAGCACCAACGTTGCCGAAGCGGAGCCTGAACATAAGAAGACTTTACTCATCGTCGACGATGAGCCCGCCTCGATGCGCGCGCTCTGCGACACGCTTGAATACGAGGGATACAAGACCTACGGCTTCACCTCGCCCGCCGAGGCGCTGGTCGCGATGCGCGAGCGCAGCTACGACCTGTTGTTAGCCGATCTGCAGATGCCGGGCACCAACGGCATCGATCTCATGAAATCCGCGCAGATGATCGATCCGACTCTGGTGGCGGTGATCATGACCGGACATGGCGCGCTCGAAACCGCGGTCGCCGCGATGAAGGCAGGCGCCCTCGACTACATACAGAAGCCGATCCGGCTGGCCACCACCCTGCCGGTCCTCGAGCGCGCGCTCGCCGTGCGCCAGCTGCGCATCGAGAAAAAGCGGCTGGAAGCAAGCGTCCGCGAGCGCACCGAGGAGCTGAAGATCGCCAACCGCGAGCTCGAGGCATTTTCGTATTCCGTATCGCACGATCTGCGCGCGCCACTGCGCGCCGTCTCGGTGTTCACGCAGTCGCTGCTGTCCGAACACATCGGCACCCTGACCGAGGAAGGCCGAAGACTCCTGCAGAACGTGAACGCCGGCGCCGCGCACATGGACCGGCTCATCACCGACCTTTTGCGCTTGTCGCAGCTGAACCGCCAGGCGCTGCACAAGGAGCCGGTGCGTTTCGGCGAGCTCGCGCAGCGCGTGATCGCGGCGATGAGCGGTGAACGCGCCGGCCGCGACATCGAATTCCTGATCGCCGACTTCCCGACCTGGCAGGTCGACGCCGGCCTCATGCAGCAGGTGTTCGTCAACCTCATTTCCAACGCCGTGAAATTCACGCGCGAGCGGGAAAAAGCGCGCATCGAAATCGGCTTTCGCATGGATGGCGATACGTTGGTGTGCTTCGTCAAGGACAACGGCGTGGGCTTCAACATGAAGTACATGAACAAGTTGTTTGGTGTGTTCCAGCGTTTGCACAGCGCCGATCAGTTCGAAGGAACGGGCGTTGGCCTGTCGATCGTGCGTCGGATTGTCGAACGCCACGGCGGCAAGGTCTGGGTGGACGGTGCCCAGGACCAGGGCGCCTCGTTTTTCTTCAGCCTGCCCGACTCGCGCGCCTGACCCTTCGTCCGGTTTGTCGCCGCTGATCAGGGCTTCTTGCCAGCCCCAGGAATCGAGAACGACCTCTGGCGGCTGATCGACACGTCGGGCATGACGCGCGCGTCGGTGATTGGCGTAGCCGTGGTGTCACTCAGCAGATTCGGCTGATCGGTCTTCATCGATTCTTCCGCCGCTTCGCGCGTCATGACGACGATGCTGATGCGGCGATTCACCGCGCTGCGCGGGTTCGCCTTGTCGAACAACACCGACGAACCCATGCCGACGACGCGCGAAATGCGTTGGGTTGGAAGGCCGGCGGATTCGAGCGACCGACGCGCGGCGTTCGCACGATCGGTCGAGAGATCCCAGTTCGTGAAGCCCGTGACGCCGGCGTACGGCGTTGCGTCGGTGTGCCCGGTGATGCTGATCTGGTTG
Organism: Steroidobacteraceae bacterium; assembly: GCA_035995425.1. GTDB lineage: Bacteria > Pseudomonadota > Gammaproteobacteria > Steroidobacterales > Steroidobacteraceae > CADEED01. Next base: position 1,288 of record DASYKM010000184.1, on the reverse strand, counting down.
GGCACGGTTTGTAGATAGCCCGAGACTTCCCGCAGGATGGCGTTCGAGTAGTTCTTCAGTCGCGACGAGCCGAGATCGAACATCGGCCGGTTCTGCGCATCGAGGATCTGGATGCGCAGGCCCTCGGGTGTGATGTCGAGCAGTAGCTGATCCTTGAACGGCTCCAGCGCCTGACTCTTGGAGATGGCCTGCTTGAGGTCGGCCATGAGCGCGTCGAGCTGCTTCTTCTCGAGCAGCTTGGCCGCTTCCGCCGCTTCGGCCGCCTTCTGCTCCTTGGTCTTCAGGTCGATCGGCGACGCGGGCGACGTCATGACGGTCGTGCCCATCGCCTCCGTCTTCTTGAGAGAGGTCTTCGGTGAATCGAGCCCACCACCGAGATTGACGGCCGCGGTGCTGGCGCCGCCCGGACCCATCTGGCCCGGCGCCGGCTTCACGCTCTTGCCCGGCTCCATGCTGGGATTCTTGAAATAATCGAAGATTGCCGCACGCTGGTCTTTTGACACGGCGGTGATGAGCCACATCACCATGAAGAACGCCATCATCGCGGTCACGAAGTCCGCGTACGCCACCTTCCATGCGCCGCCGTGATGCCCGCCGGCAACCTTCTTGACGCGCTTGATGTAGATCGGCCGTTTTGCGTCAACCTGTTTGGAACTTGCGCTCGCCATGGTGAACTTCGCGGGCTCGCGCTCAGTGCGCGCCCTTGCCCGGCGGTGGCTTGCCTTTCAGATGCGCCTCGAGATCCGCGAACGTCGGGCGCACTTCGCTGAACAACAGCTTGCGCGCAAATTCCACGGCCACCGGCGGCGCATACCCACGCACACTCGCAACCAGCGCCATCTTCACGACTTCGAAAGCCTTGCCCTCTTCGGCGGCCTTATGTTCCATCGCGCTCGCGATCGGGCCGACGAAACCGTAGGCGACGAGGATTCCGAGGAAAGTGCCCACCAGTGCGGCGCCCACCTTGTGACCTATCGTCGCCGTGTCCGCGCCGTCGAGAGCACTCATGGTGTTCACGATGCCGAGCACGGCCGCCACGATGCCGAATCCCGGGAGCGCGTCAGCCACTTTCTGCACCGCGTGCGACGGCTCGTGCGCCTCCTTGTGATGCGTTTCCAGCTCGTATTCCAACAGGCTCTCGAGCTCGTGCGGGTCGAGCGTGCCGCCGACGATGAGCCGCAGGCAGTCGGTGATGAAGACGATCATGTGGTGGTCTTCGAGGATCTTCGGGTACTTCTGGAAGACCTGGCTGTTCTCGGGATTCTCGATGTCGTTTTCGATGGCTAAC
>DASYKM010000183.1:0-6045 GCA_035995425.1 Steroidobacteraceae bacterium | reverse complement strand
GATAGTCATGAGCGTTGCTCTTATCGGCCGCAAGGCCGGCATGACCCGCATCTTTACCGATGCGGGCGAGACGGTTCCGGTTACCGTCATCGAAGTACTGCCGAACCGCATCACTCAGGTGAAATCCGTCGACAAGGACGGCTACCGCGCCATCCAGGTGTCATTCGGCAAGAAGCGTCCTCAGCTGCTGTCGAAGGCCGCCGCGGGTCACTACGCCAAGGCGAATGTCGAACCCGGAAAGTCGCTGGTCGAATTCAGGCTCAAGGAAAAAGAGGGCACCGACCTCGCCGTGGGCAGTGAAGTCAAAGTGGGCATCTTCGAAGTGGGCGCACTCGTCGACGTGACCGGCACCACTATCGGTAAAGGTTTCGCGGGCGTCATGAAGCGTCACAACTTCGCCGGCCACCACGCCACGCACGGCGTGTCCGTGTCGCACAGAACGCCTGGCTCCATCGGCCAGCGCCAGACCCCGGGTCGCGTGTTCCAGGGCAAGCGCATGTCGGGTCACATGGGCGTCATGCGTCGCACGATTGAAAATCTGAAAGTGGTCGAGATCGATGTCGAGCGCAACCTGCTCCTGATCCGCGGTGCCATTCCGGGCGCCGAGGGTGGTCAGGTCATCGTGCGCCCGTCGACCAAGGCCGCCGCGCAGAAGAATCGCAAGCGCATCGCGCCGGCCAAGGCGCAGGTTGCCAAGCCCGCCACGCCTGCCAAGAAATAAGCGGTTCCCAACATGAAACTCAAAGTCATCAATGGTGGCGCCGAGCTGGCGGTTTCCGACGAAACCTTCAGCAAGGAATTCAACCAGTCGCTGGTGCACCAGGTCGTCACGGCCTATCGCAACGGCGGTCGCGCCGGCACCAAGGCCCAGCTGACCAAGGCCGAAGTGCGCGGCGGTGGCCGCAAGCCCCGTCCGCAGAAAGGTGGCGGCACCTCGCGCGCCGGTTCGATCCGCTCGCCCATCTGGGTCGGTGGCGGTCGTGCGTTCGCGGCGAAGCCGCGCGATTTCGCGCAGAAAGTTAACCGGAAGATGTATCGCGGCGCGCTGCAGTCGATGCTCTCCGAGCTCGTGCGCCAGGATCGCCTAATCGTCACGCAGAAATTCACGGTCGACGCGCCGAAGACGAAGCTGGTCGCCGCTGAGCTCAAGAAGCTCGGCCTGGCGAAGGTGCTCATCATCGTCGAGGGCATCGACGAGAAGCTGTTCCTGGCCGCGCGCAACCTGCCGCACGTCGAAGTGCTGCCGGTGGCGTTGCTGAATCCGCTGTCGCTCGTGAGCTACGACAAGGTGCTCGTGACCGTCGGCGCTGTGAAACTCATCGAGGAGCGTCTGCAATGAGCGCTGCCAAGCTCGAAAAGGCCCCCAAAGCCCCCAAGGCTGAAGAAACGTCGGCCGAGAAGACCGTGAAGGTTGCGAAGCCGCCGAAGACCGCGAAGAAAAAAGTGGTCGACCTCAAGGCTGCCGCGAATGCGACCAAGGTTGCCAGCCCCGAGCGGCTGATCAACATCCTGATCGCGCCGCACATCACCGAAAAGACTTCGCTGGCGATGCAGAACAACAATTCGTACGCGTTCCGCGTGCTCCGTGAGTCGACCAAGCCGGAAGTGAAGGCCGCGGTCGAGCTCATGTTCGGCGTCAAGGTGGCCAAGGTGAACCTGGTCAACGAGACCGGCAAGACGCGCCGCATGGGCAAGGTCCAGGGCCGTACGCAGGACATCAAGAAAGCTTACGTTCGTCTCGCCCCCGGCCAGACGATCGACTACGAAGCCAAGCTCAAGGCATAAGGTAGTTAGACATGCCAGTCATCAAAATGAAGCCGACTTCTCCGGGCACGCGCTTCCGCGTCAAGCTCGACAAGTCGCACCTGTGGAAGGGCGGTCCGCACGAGCCGCTGACGGTCAAGAAGACCCGCCATTCCGGCCGCAACAACGTCGGCCGCATCACCACGCGCCACCAGGGCAGCGGTCAGTACCACAAGTACCGCATCATCGACTTCAAGCGTGACAAGGACGGCATCAAGGGCGTGGTCGAGCGCATCGAGCACGATCCGAATCGCACCAGCCACATCGCGCTCATCAAGTATTCCGACGGCGAGCGCCGCTACATCATCGCCACCAAGGGCATGAAGCCTGGTGACGAAGTGCGCTCCGGTTCCGACTCGCCGATCAAGGCCGGCAACGCCATGCAGCTGCGCCACATCCCGGTCGGCTCCATCGTGCACAACATCGAATTGAAGCCCGGCAAGGGCGGCCAGATGGCGCGCAGCGCCGGCAATTCCGCGAGCTTCACCGCGCGCGAGGGCATCCACGCCACGCTGCGCCTGAAGAGCGGCGAGAGCCGCAAGGTTCACGTCGACTGCCGCGCCACGATCGGCGAAGTGTCGAACGACGAGCACAACCTGCGCGTGTACGGCAAGGCCGGCGCCAAGCGCTGGCTCGGCATTCGCCCGACGGTGCGCGGCCAGGCGATGAACCCGGTCGATCACCCGCACGGCGGCGGTGAAGGCAAGTCCGGACAGGGCAACCCGCATCCGGTGAGCCCGTGGGGCCAGAACGCCAAGGGTCTCAAGACGCGCCGCAATAAGCGCACGACCAGCATGATCGTGCAGCGTCGCCAGAACCGCATTCGTTAAGAGGATCAGCCATGCCTCGTTCACTGAAAAAAGGTCCGTTCGTCGATCTTCACCTGTTGAAGAAAGTGGAAACGGCCGCCGCCAAGAGCGATCGCAAGCCGATCAAGACCTGGTCGCGTCGCTCGATGGTCATTCCCGACATGGTTGGTCTGACGATCGCCGTGCACAACGGCCGCCAGCACATCCCGGTGCTCATCACCGAAAACATGGTGGGCCACAAGCTGGGTGAGTTCTCGCCGACGCGCACCTTCAAGGCGCACTCGGGCGACAAGAAGGTCGAGGCCTCCGCTTAATTGCGGAAGGAATAGTTAGATGGAAGCGACAGCAAAACTCAAATACGCGCGCATCTCGCCGCAGAAGTGCCGGCTGGTGGCCGACACCGTGCGCGGCGCGGACGTGTCGAAGGCGCTCAACATCCTCAAGTTCATGCCGAAGAAAGGCGCCGACCTCGTGCACAAGGTGCTGTGGTCGGCGGTCGAAAACGCGCAGAACAACCAGGGCGCGGACGTGGACGACCTCAAGGTCACCCGCATCATGATCGACGCGGCACCGCAGTTGAAGCGCTTTGCCGCCCGCGCCAAGGGCCGCGGCACGCGCATCGTCAAACGCAACAGTCACATCACTGTCGTCGTCGGCGACGGCAAGAAGGACGAGTAAGTCATGGGTCAAAAGGTAAATCCATTTGCCATTCGCCTTGGCATCACCCGTGACTGGGTCTCCAAGTGGTACGCGAACAAGAAGCAGTTTCCGATCCAGGTGCACACGGATTTCCGCGTGCGTCAGTTCCTGAAGACCAAGCTCGCCGACGCGTCGGTCAGCCGCATCCTCATCGACCGCGCCGCCAAGCGCGTCAACATCACGATCCAGACCGCGCGTCCGGGCATCGTGATCGGCAAGAAGGGTGAGGACATCGAGAAGCTGCGCGCCGAAACGGCCAAGATGCTCAAGCTGCCGCCCACCGACGTGCGCCTCAACATCTCGGAGATCCGCAAGCCCGAGCTCGATGCGCAGCTCGTCGCCGATGGCATCGCCCAGCAGATCGAGAAGCGCGTGATGTTCCGCCGCGCCATGAAGCGCGCGGTGATGAGCACCATGCGTTCCGGCGCGCTCGGCGTGAAGGTTCGCCTGTCGGGCCGTCTCAACGGTTCGGAGATCGCGCGTACCGAGTGGGCCCGCGAAGGCCGCGTGCCGCTGCACACCTTCCGTGCCGACATCGACTACGGTCTGGGCGAAGCCCGCACCACGTACGGCGTGATCGGCGTGAAGGTCTGGATCTTCAAGGGCGAAGTGTTCGACAAGGCCGAGCTCGCGCAACAGGCCGAGAACGTCGAAGCGGCCCAGGCCGCGCAGGCTGCCCAGGGTGCCGCGGCGACCGCCGCTGCCGCCGCTGCGGCTGCCGCCACGACGCCGGCCGCCTAACAAGGTCAACTATCTATGTCCATGCTACAGCCCAAGCGAACCAAGTATCGCAAGCAGTTCAAGGGAACGAACACCGGCCTGGCCCATCGCGGCAGCCACGTGGCGTTCGGTGAATTCGGCCTGAAGGCCACGAGCCGCGCGCGCATGACCGCGCGCGAGATCGAAGCGGCGCGCCGCGCCATGACCCGCTACGTCAAGCGTGGCGGCCAGGTGTGGAACCGCGTGTTCCCCGACGTGCCGGTGACCAAGAAGCCGCTCGAAGTCCGCATGGGCTCGGGCAAGGGCAACGTCGAATTCTGGGTGGCGAAAGTGCAGCCCGGCAAGGTGTTGTTCGAGATCGAAGGTGTCGACGAAGCCACGGCGCGCGAAGCGTTCCGCCTGGCCGGCGCCAAGCTCTCGGTGTCCACGATGTTCGTGAAACGGCAGGTGCGTTGATGAGCGCCAAAGAATTGCGCGGCAAAGCCGCGGGCGATCTGCAGTCGGAGTTGATCAAGCTTCGTCGTGAGCAGTTCTCGCTGCGCATGCAGTCGGCGAGCGGCCAGACCGTGAAGTCCTCGGACTTCAGCAAGGTCAAGAAGAGCATCGCGCGCGTGAAGACCGTGATGCGTGAGAAAACTGTGCCTGCCAAGAAAGCGGCTGGAGCCAAGAAATGAGCACCGAACAAGTTAGCGAGATCAAGGCTGAGGTCAAGGGTGCGCGCACGCTGACCGGCAAGGTCGTGAGCAACAAGATGAACAAGACGATCGCCGTCGAGATCGAGCGTCTCATCAAGCACCCGCGCTACGGCAAGTACATCCGCCGCACCACCAAGCTGCTGGCGCACGACGAGAACAACGAATCGCGCGAAGGCGATGTCGTGACCATTTCGCCCTGCCGTCCGATGTCGCGCCACAAGTCGTGGAAGCTGGTGTCGGTGGTGGAGAAAGCGAGCGCACAATGATCCAGCTACAAACATACCTTCAGGCCGCTGACAACAGCGGGGCCCGAACCCTGATGTGCATCAAGGTGCTCGGCGGCACGCGCCGGCGCTACGCCCAGGTCGGCGACGTCATCAAGGTGTCCATCAAGGACGCGATCCCGCGCGGCAAGGTCAAGAAGGGCGAGGTGTACGACGCGGTCGTCGTGCGCACCAAGCGTGGCGTGCGCCGCGCCGATGGTTCGCTGCTGAAGTTCGACACGAACGCGGCGGTGCTCCTCACAAACAAGCTCGAGCCGGTCGGCACGCGCATCTTCGGACCCGTGACGCGCGAGCTGCGCACCGAGCGGTTCATGAAGATCGTGTCGCTCGCTCCCGAGGTGCTGTGACATGAACAAGATTCGTAAGGGCGACACAGTCGTCGTGTTGTCGGGCAAGGACAAGGGCCGCCAGGGCACCGTGCTGCTCGTCGACGGCGAGAAGGTCACCGTCGAGAACATCAACAAGGCGAAGAAGCACCAGAAGCCGCGCCAGGGCAAGCAGGCCCCCGTGCCGGGCGGAATCGTCGACAAGACGATGCCGCTGCACATCTCCAAGGTCGCGATCTGGAACGTCGGCGCCAAGAAGGCCGATCGTGTCGGCATCAAGCAGTTGAACGACGGCAAGCGCGTGCGTTTTTTCAAATCCAACGGCGAAGTCATCGACGCCTGATGGCGTAGATAGATAGAGGCAGCAATGGCCAGGTTAAAAGATTTTTACAAAGAGACGGTGATCCCGAAGCTCACCAAGGACCTCGGCGTCAAGAACGCCATGCAGGTCCCGAAGCTCGTCAAGATCACGGTGAACATGGGCGTGGGCGAAGCCGTGGCCGACCGCAAGGTCATGGACGCAGCGGTCGCCGACCTCACCAAGATCACCGGCCAGAAGCCGAAGCTCTGCATGTCGAAGAAGTCGATCGCTTCGTTCAAGGTTCGCGAGAACCTGGCGATCGGCACCAAGGTGACGCTGCGCGGCGAACGCATGTGGGAGTTCTTCGATCGTCTGGTGACGATCGCGATTCCCCGCATCCGTGACTTC
>DASYKM010000182.1:0-6582 GCA_035995425.1 Steroidobacteraceae bacterium | reverse complement strand
AACGCTTAAGATAACGCGATGAACTCGAGTGTCATGACCCCGGAACGCATCGCCGACCTCATCCGCATCGGTTTGCCCGGCGCCGCGGTGCGTGTGGAATCCGACGACAACACCCATTTCGCCTCGCAGATCGTTGCGGCGCAGTTCGCGGGCCTTCGGCCGATCGCCCGCCACCAGCTCGTTTACCAGTCGCTGGGCGCGCTCATGGGCCGCGAGATCCATGCCCTGTCGATCGAGGCGCTGACGCCCGACGAGTATCAGAAACGGGGCTAGCCCCGGCCCCCAGCCCGACTTCGAACAAGCGAGACATTCAGTGGACAAGCTGCAGATCAACGGTGGCATCGCCCTCGAGGGCGAAGTGCGAATTTCCGGTGCCAAGAACGCGACTCTGCCGATCATCGCCGGCGCGCTGCTCGCCGACGGGCCGGTGACCATCCGCAACGTTCCGCATCTGCAGGACGTGACCACGATGATCGAGTTGTTAGGCCGCATGGGCGTCTCGGTCACCATCGACGAGAAGATGCAGATCGAGATCGATCCCACGACCACGCGCGAATGTTTTGCGCCGTACGAGCTGGTGAAGACCATGCGCGCGTCCATCCTCGTGCTCGGTCCGCTGCTGGCTCGCTTCGGCAAGGCCGATGTGTCGCTGCCCGGCGGCTGCGCCATCGGCGCGCGGCCGGTGAACATCCACGTCGCCGGCCTGCAGGCCATGGGCGCCGACATCCAGATCGACAGCGGCTACATCCGTGCGCGTGCCGGCCGGCTCAAAGGCGCGCGCCTGAATCTCGATACCGTGACGGTCACGGGCACCGAGAACCTGATGATGGCGGCGACGCTCGCCGACGGTGAAACCATCATCGAAAACGCCGCGCGCGAACCGGAAGTCGTCGACCTCGCCAACTTTCTGATCGCCATGGGCGCGAAAATCCAGGGAGCGGGCACCGACAAGATCGCGATCCAGGGCGTCGAGAAACTGCACGGCACCAGCTACGAAGTGCTGCCCGATCGCATCGAGGGCGGCACCTATCTGGTTGCGGGTGCAATCACTTCCGGCTTCGTGCGAATCAAGAACGCGGCGCCCGAGCATCTCGAGGCCGTCACCGCGAAACTCATCGAGGCGGGGGCCAAGGTCGGGATCGGCCCTAACTGGATCGAAGTGGACATGCGCAAGAAGCGCCCGAAGTCGGTGGACGTGCGCACCGCGCCGTATCCGGCGTTCCCCACCGACATGCAGGCACAGTTCGCCGCGCTGAACACGATTGCCGACGGTGTCGGCACCATCGTCGAAACCATCTTCGAGAACCGATTCATGCACATGCTCGAGATGCGGCGTCTCGGCGCCGAGATCCGCCTCGAGGGCAACACCGCAATCATCAAGGGAGTCCCGAAGCTCACTGCCGCGCCGGTAATGGCCACCGACCTGCGCGCTTCGGCCAGCCTTGTCCTGGCTGGCCTCGTGGCCGAGGGGAGGACAGAGATCGAGCGCATCTACCACATCGATCGCGGGTACGAAGCGCTCGAAGAGAAGCTCGCGCAAATCGGTGCGCAGATTCGCCGCGTTCCAAACTGATGGCCGTCTCGCCAGACCGGAATCAACGAAACAGCCCTCATTTCCAGCGTTTCGCGTGCGCGCACCATTTGTGATCCAGGTCGCGATCCGGGTGTCCGTGGGAAGGTCCAGTGTGCCGGATGTGACTCAGTGCCGATCAGCGGCAACGCACTGACTTAATACTGGCCCTCACTGTCGTTCCCCGGAGACGGGCCATTCAAGCCCGACGTCCGCGAGGAAGAGCCACCGTCGCAAAACTAGTTCGATTGAGAGGTCGAGGGTCCATGCAAGCACGTTCCGAATTCGGCGCGACAGCGCACACCGACAACACCGCGGGCAGGGGCAATCCCCAAGCCGGCTCTTTCAAGTCGAAACGTCCGCTGGCGCTCATCGCCACGCCTGACCTCGACTTGTGGGCGCAGCTCGGCCCAATGCTCGAGTCCACCTGCGCGTTGCGACACGCGGACAGTCTCGCCTCGGCCGCCAACATGCTGAAGCCGGGTACGCGCACCATCCTGGTGGCGGATCTGCGCGGCACGAATCCCGAAGACTTCGCCCCGATTTCCGGAAGCCCTCACAACCCCGTGGTCATCGCAATCCGCGATAGCGCCTCGGCTGGAACGGTCGATGCCCTGATGCTCGAAGGCGCCATCCAGGCGCTGGTCGATTCGCCGGTCGAACCCGCCGCCATGCTGCGTGCGATGAACGACGCGGCGCGTATTTCCTCGACGGCCGACGCGTTGAGCGCGGTCACCGCTTCTTCGAGCGACAGCTCGGGCGCGGACAAGTCCGGCAAGTCGCCGGCGATGATGATCGGCATCGTCGTTGCAGTGCTCGCGGCTGCTGGCGGCGGCTGGTACTTCATGTCCAAAGGTTCTTCGGGCGCCGCGCCTGGCGCAGCCGACACCTCCACCGCAAGCACCGCGGCCGCTCCGGCCGCCGGCAAGAATGCTTCGCCGACCGCGCCCGCTCCGGCGGCCTCGCTCGACGAAGTGCTCGAAAAAGCGCGACTCGCCATGGACGAGCGCCGCTACATCGAGCCCGCCAAGAACAATGCTCTCGAACATTTCCGCACGGTCCTGCAGATCGAGCCGGGCAATGCCGAAGCCACCGAAGGCCTCAAGCGCCTCGGCGGCCTGCTGATCGCGCGCGCCCGCACGGCGCTCGATGAGCGCCGCTTCGACAACGCGCTCGCCGAGCTCGAAGCCGCACGCAGCATCGATCCGAACGATCAGCGCCTGGTCGAAGTCGACGCGCGCCTCGATTCCATGCGCGCCCAGACCGCCCTTGCGCAGATTCAGGCGACGCTCGCCGCGCAGAACTTCGATCGCGCGCAGACGCTGCTCGATGCCGCGCAGAAAGATGCGCTGCTGCCGCCGGCGCAGATCGCGCAATTGTCGAAGGATCTCGACGGCAAGCGTCGCTCGGTGGTCGTTGGACGATTGGTCGCGGCCGCTGAATCGCGACTCGCCAATGGTCGGCTGGTGACACCGAATGATGAGTCGGCGAAAGACGCCATCGCTTCCTTACGCGAGGCAGGCGCCTCGGCGGAAGTGGTCTCGCGCCTCAACAACGATCTGAACCAGCGTCTGCTCAATGCCGCGCGTGATGCCGCCGCCAAGGGCGACCAGGCTGGCATGCAGGCCATGTTGTCCGCGGCGCGCGAAAATGGCGTGTCGGCTTCGGCCCTCAACGCCGCGCAGCGTGACGTGACCGCCGCCGCGCAGAAGCAGCAGCGCACCAACGAAGACATCGCGCGTTTCGCCAAGGCGGCCCAGGATCGTCTCGCGAGCGGCAATCTGCTCACTCCCGCCAACGATTCGGCGGTCTCCAATGCCGAACGTCTGCGATTGCTCGACGTACGCAGTCCGATCACTTTGCAGGTGGTGCGTGATGTCCGCGCCCGCCTGGTCACCGAAGCCCGTGCCCGTCTGACGGGCGGCCGTTCGACCGATGCCGCGGCGCTGCTGGATGCGGCCGAAAGCCTCGGCGGCGATGCGGATCTCGGTGACCTGCGCACGGCGCTCGCCAATGCGCAGCAAGCTGCCGCGACCGCGGCCGCCGCACCCAAACTACCGCCGCTCAAGATGTCGCGGCCGCCGAAGCCGAAATATCCGGCGTCCGCCAAGGGTGTGGAAGGCTGGGTGCGGGTCGAGTTCTACGTGACGCCGGAGGGCCGCACGGAACGAGTGCGCGTGCTCGCGAGCGAACCTGCGGGCCTGTTCGATTCAGCTGCGATCGCGGCAATGGAAGGCGCCCGGTTTGAGGAATTCGCATCGACTGATCCGCGCCTCGCGGTTCAGCGCATCGTGTTCAAGCCGGAGTGATGGAGGGTGAGCTCTGTGAGTAAAGACAAAGCAAAAGCGGGCAAGAATTTTTCGTCACGCATGCAAGGCGCTCGCGCCGTGTGGGTCGCGGTGGGTATTCTCGCCCTGGCATTCCTGGTGGGCGTGCTCGCGCCCGCCTGGTATTTCGCCGGACGGCTGGTGGAAAACAACACCGCGGTTCGCGCCATCGGCGAGCTGCAGCAGCAGCCCTCGCGCATGCAAGCGGCCCTCAACTCGATTCAGGATCGTTTGCGCGCCCGCGGTTTCGTGCGCGACTCGATCGAACAATTGAAGCGTGCCACCTCGCAGTTCGAGGCCAGCACCGCGAATCTGAAGGCCGGCGGCGGCGTCAGCATCGGCGGCTTCGGCAGCGACGATGACGTGCAGGCGACGATCAATGAGATGACGCAGGCCTGGAAGAAATACCAGCCGGCGCTGGCTCCGGTCGCGAACTTCACTTCGATTCCTTATTCGGACAGCGAGCGTGAAGGCACGCAGCTCAACATGGACGGTCGCGAGCTGCAGAAGTCCGTGACCAACGCCTCCACCCAGGCGCGCGTCTATACCCCGGTGCTCGAGAAGAACCTCGCGCAGATCATCGCCGGCCTGCAAAGTTCTTCCGATGCGCTGGCCACCGCGCTGCGCTCGGTGGTGCTCATCGGCGTCGGTCTCGCGGCCGCACTGGCCGCGCTCGTCGGTTACCTCTCACTGGCACGCGGCAAACAGGCCGCAGCCGCGACGGCTGCCCGTCAGCAGACCGAAGACATTCTGCGCACCGTGCGCGAAGGTCTGTTCCTGCTCGACGCCGACCTCAAGATTGGTGAGATTCACTCCGACGCGACCGGCTCGCTGTTCCAGCGGGAGTCGATCGCCGGCATCACTTTCGAGGACCTGCTGCGCAACCTGGTGTCCCCGAAGACGCTGGCGATCGCCACCAAGTTCGTCAAAGTGCTGTGGAGCGAGCGCACCAAGGAAAACCTGATCCGCTCGATCAATCCGCTCAACGAAGTGGAAGTGGTCACCGGCGGCGACGGCAAACAGGACAAGGGCGAAACCCGCTACCTCGAATTCAACTTCCACCGTGTGCGTCGCGATGGCGCCATCACGCACGTGCTGGTGTCGGTCGCCGATGTGACCGCGCGAGTCGCGCTCGCCGCGCAGCTCAAGGGTGCGCAGGACAGCGCGCAGACGCAGATGGACGCGTTCCTCTCGATCCTGCACGTCGACCCGAATCAGCTCAGCTCGTTCCTCGACGACTCGGATGTCGCTTTCAAGATGATCAACGCCACGCTGCGGGACCCGGCGCGCGACAGCGCGTCGTTCCGCCGCAAGATCGACGGGCTGTTCCGCCAGATCCACAGCATCAAGGGCGAGGCTTCGGCCATCGGCCTCGGTTCGATGGAACAGCGCGCGCACGCACTCGAGAGCGATCTCGCCGCGCTGCGCGAGCGTACCGATCTCACCGGCGATGACTTCCTGCCATTGCTCACCAAGTTCGACGACCTGGTGTCGCACTCTCAGTCAGTGCGTGAAATGGTCGTCAAACTGGCGAGCTTCCGCGACAGCTTCGCGCCGAAGGCCGGCAACGCGCCGGCGTCAGGCGCGAGCGGCTCGCATGCATCCACCGGCGACACGACCACCCGTGGCAAGGCAATCGATGCCGACTCGGTGGCCGCCGAGGCGACGCTTCAGCGTTCGGCCCGCGAAGGCTTTGTCGCCTCCGCGCAGCAGCTCGCCGACCGTATCGCCAACGATCACGGCAAGAAGGTCGTCGTGACCTGCCGCGGGCATGACCAGGTGCCGGAGACCTATCGTCGTCCGGTCAAGGACGTGCTCATCCAGCTCATTCGCAACGCCGTGGTGCACGGCATCGAGTCGCCCGCCGAGCGCGAAGCCGCCGGCAAGTCGCCCGAGGGCCACATTCGCATCCAGTTCGAGATGGTCGAAAACGGCCGCGCCTTCCGCATGCAGTGCGAAGACGACGGTCGCGGCCTGACGCCGGACAAGTTGCGCAAGACCGCGATCACCAAGGGCATCATTTCCCAGAACGACGCGGCAACGCTCTCCGACCAGGAAGCGATGATGCTGGTGTTCCGATCCGGCTTCTCGACCGCCTCGGGTGTCACCCGCGACGCGGGACGCGGCGTCGGCATGGATGTCATTGCGGAGATCGCGGCCCGTCTCGGTGGCCGGATCTCATTGAATTCTGAAGTCGGCAAGAACATGCGCCTGTCCTTGTCGTTCCCGGCCAACGCGAATGCGGCCGGGGTCGTTGCTGCCTAGGGAGGAGTGTTTTAGACCATGAGTGCTGTGCCCAAACCGCGCCAACAGTTGCGCATGATGATCGTGGATGACTCGAACGTGATGCGGCGTCGCATCGAACGCTCGCAGCAGAACGACCTCCTCGAGGTGGTCGCCACCGCCGTGAACGGCCTGGACGCTGTCACCAAATTCAAGCAGTTGCTCCCCGACGTCATGACGCTCGACCTGACCATGCCGGAGATGGATGGAATAGAGTGCGTGGAGCACGTAATCAAAATAAAGCCCGATGTGCTTATACTCGTGGTGTCGGCGCTGGCCGATAAAGCCACAGCCGTTGAAGCCATCGAGAAGGGCGCAAACGGATTTCTGTGTAAACCGTTTACGGACGACCAGCTCAATGAAGCTCTCGCCGAGTTGATTGGGGAGTAAGAGACATGTTTG